>NZ_JAKRFA010000020.1:0-66931 GCF_022348305.1 Alteromonas sp. MmMcT2-2 | reverse complement strand
TGGCGTCAGGCGATGAGTCGTTTTATTATCGAGTTCGAGGAACGACTCGAAAAGCACATTAACTAATGGCAGTTACACAGAATCTGTTACAGGCTCTAAAAAAACTAACAATCTCATAGCTCACCAGTTTTCTAATTCAAAAGCTGATATATTTAGAGAGTTCATCTCTAAGGTTGGTGTATTTTTCTTTGTACGGCGCCTTAAGTGACATATCGTCAATCAATTTAAACAACCGCTTACACTCATTAATGAGTTTCATTTCGGCTTTATCTTCTTTGATTGCAATTTGTAGAAGACATTGTAATAGATTAAGCGCAACCCCTGTATTTACAGGAGCAAAGCCTTGAGCAAGGGCAAATGAAGCTTTAGCACGTTCGTAATCTTGCTGCTGATAGTGTTGAATGCCTTCGCGGTTGAACTGTTGATAACTGGCTAAGTTTTTCTGAGCATTGAGGGCTTGCGCATCCAGCATGTTTAGACTGTTTTGGTCGAGCTCATCCTGTCTTGAAGTTAAAAGTGCATTCAACTGTAGCGCATCATCAAACTCACCCAGTTTATACATAACGTTAATACTGTCAGGAATAAACGCGGTAGGAACTTCCGTGTACTTATCATCAAGAAGCGTTTGTGACGTTGTTAAGTGGCGTTTGGCATCAATCAGTTTGCCGTCTATAGCGCTAATTCTAGCGTTGACGATTGTGCCAAATATATCTACGTCAAAATCTCTGTCCATTTTTTGAAGATGTTCATCAAACTTTCCTCGTTGCAGGGTAAGTAATGCTTCTTGCTGATACTTATTGCGCTGGCGCTTGTCGTCTGCAAACTCTGCGACATCTAAAAGGCTTCGGATAATACCGCACCAGTGTAAACTTGTTTTGTGAACGGTTCGTTTTGATAAATCCCAGATCGCTTGGCTTGAACTCGCTGCCAGCACTAAATCGTCATTTTGCCGACCTATTTCACAGGCTTTGAAATGCCTGGGTAAGGAGTAGGGTGACAGTTTTATTGCTTCTTTTATTGCATCTAGTGCTTTGTCGCCAGCTGTGGTGGCTTGGTGTGCTTGCGCAAGAATATCGTGGGCGTCTGCATTGAACCGGTTACGCTTTAGCGTTCTCTTGGCAATTGAAATCGCTTTCTCATATTCCTTTAAAAGCAAGTAAGTTTTTCCAATAGCTATTTGTGCCCACAGCACGGGTTTTCCGTCAATGTAGTCACGTAACACATCTAGCGATTTATCGGGTTGCTTTATACGCCAGTATAGCTCGACTAATAGCTGTTCACAGTGACCTTTATAGTGGGAAGGGGAGTCAAGTAACGCTTCGATATGGTCGATCGCACTGTTTATTTCACCCTGTTCAACGAGACTAAACGCTTGCTGGAGAAACTGTCTTTTCTGCCACGCACGAACAATACGAGATTTCAGCTGAACTTGAGAAAAGGGCTTAATTAAAAAATCATCGGGTCTACGTTCAATACTGCCCAACACTATCGGTCGAGCGCTATCTGCGCTTATCAGAATGAACACCGATGTGGGACTGATAAGCCTTCGAGTGCGCAACTCTTCAATGAGCTCATAGCCATTTTTGTTGTCAGCTCCCAAATGTAGATCACAAATGACAATATCAAACTTATGCTTTTTACATAGTGATACCGCTTGTTCAGCAGATGACTTCGTAACTACATCAGATGCGCCCATCGAATGCATCAGCCCCTTTAATAAAAGAAGGAAAGGGCGTTGGTCTTCAACAATCAGTACTTGTTTGTTGCTAAATTGCATTTCAAATCCATGAATGAGCGCGCGATTACTTTATAGGAGTATATCTAATTTTAGATAATAAGCTTAAGAAAAACATTATCTTGCCGAAAACATAAGTATACATATGAAGTTGTAAATAAGAATGTCGCAAGAAACTGTCGAAGCTCGTGAGCAAATACCTATTGACCCCAGTATATACTGGGAGCGCAGTGGTGTGCTTGCTAAAGCATCTGCGCAGGGAGCGTTGTTCTCTTTATATCTTGCTATGCAGCAACATAGTGTTGCCGAGCCATTTGAAATTGAAGCGGTAGCGTCAGAATCTGATGATAAAAGCAGCATCGAATCCAAGCTTGCATCGTTAAATTATTATAGAAGGCCATCGCTAGCTGCTAATGAAAGCGAATGGGGCAGAATGCGCGTTTTGTCTGAGTTAGTATCTCAAGACTATGCGGCAGCAAGGTTATATTTAAGTATGAATCCCTCTCCACTTTCACAAACTGATGATGCTAAACGTCTACCCGACGATGTAGTAGATAATTGTAGTTTGGCAACACAAAAGCGGTTGAAAAAGGAATACACTAACACCGTGAAGGAAGATAATACGCTGCTATACGATATCCTTTCATCACAAGATAAAGAATTCCATTCACAACAAGAAAATTCGTCACACTTCACATCTTTTGAGAATATTGCATAGCAGTTTTTTCAATTCGTTGTTGCGGACTAAGTTTGGGTTGACGGAGGAGCGCTAATTCGTATCCGCCCTAGTTTTTATAATTCCTTTTTGTTATATTGCGCGCCGCATTTTTGCACTGGTCTTACGCTCCAATCAGCAAAGGTTAAAATATGTCTAAATATATTGTATGCGCAATGTATAAATTTGTTGCGCTTGAAAACTTCAAAGAAATCCGCCACCCGCTTCTCGAAACAATGGAAGCTAATGGCATTAAAGGTACACTTCTTCTTGCCCACGAAGGGATAAACGGTACGGTTTCTGGTACTCGCGAAGGTATCGACGCATTACTTGCTTATTTAAACAGCGACGAGCGTATTAATCCTATTTCTTGCAAAGAGTCTCTTCACGATGAACAGCCGTTCTATCGCACCAAGGTAAAACTGAAAAAAGAAATTGTGACCATGGGCGTTGAGGGTATCGACCCTCGCAAAACCGTTGGTACTTACGTAAAACCTAAAGACTGGAACGCACTTATTAGCGACCCAGATGTTACGGTTATTGACACGCGAAACGGTTATGAAATTGAAATTGGTACGTTCAAACACGCTATCGACCCTAAAACCGAAACGTTTCGTGAGTTTCCTGAATACGTAGCGAAAGAGCTCGACCCGTCAAAAAATAAAAAAGTGGCTATGTTCTGCACCGGTGGTATTCGCTGTGAAAAATCGACGGCTTACTTGAAAGAGCAGGGGTTTGACGAGGTTTATCACTTAGAAGGCGGTATTCTACAGTACCTTGAAGATGTACCGAAAGAAGAGTCGTTGTGGGAAGGCGATTGCTTTGTATTCGATAATCGCGTTGCAGTTAACCACGACTTAGAGAAAAGCCATTATGAGCAGTGCTACGCGTGCAGACTTCCAATTACTGAAGAAGACAAGCAGAGTGATAAGTATGAGCCGGGTGTTAGCTGCCCACACTGCTTTGGTACCCATACCGACGATCAAATTGCTCGCTTTAGAGAACGTGAAAAACAGGTTCAGCTGGCAAAAGAGCGTCAACAAGAGCACGTAGGAACGGAAGCGCGTTTGACCATGGAACAAAAGCGTCAGGAAAAAGCAGAAGCTCAACGTTTACGCGCACTTAAAGCAAAAGAAAATCAGGCGTAGACAGCTAGAAAGAAGGGCGTTACACTCGTGCTTATTGCAGTTGAAATAAGGAAAGCGAGTGAGCACTCAACTTTCAGAATCTAAAATTGAAGAAATTAGAAAGGACTTCAGCTTTTTCGATCGTGATGGCAACGGCCAAATCGATTTGCCGGAGTTCATCGAGCTTCTAACCGTTATTTCACCAAAAACGAAAGCTAGCCACGTACAAGAAGGCTTTAAGCTTATCGATAGTAACGACGACGGTTACATCGACTTTGAAGAGTTTTTGGAGTGGTGGCAAGAAGGATGGTGGGAATACTAAGTTTAAACTTAGTAACACTTATCGTCGACTGAGGCTTTCGACACGCTAGGCCAAGCGTGAAAACGAGGGCTAGGCCACGTAAAAGAGCCAATTGAAAACGAGTGCTTTTAAGCACTCGTTTTTTTATGTGTTGAGTTTGGCCATTCGTGTTTAATGCGAAATTTAGCGTCATTACGTTAGCCATGAATGTCAGCGTTGACGTAAGCCAGTCATCGGGAATATGCAATAGTAAGGGCGCAATAAGTAATAAGGGGAGTTTTACGCGGAAGTTTGGTAAAACTCCATCATGTGCGGCAGGGTACTAATTTGGCAGCGCCCCATTTATTCTGTCAACAGTTACGACTCAAAAAGAGTTTTACGGAATTGTGCTGATGGTGCGCTTGCAGTACAGAACCTCACTTAAGTTAAGATGGTATCACTCCGTTTAAGCTTTTTCTTTATAACTAACTATTAGATACAAGAAAGGCCGCAGCAGCGACCTTTCTGAACAATTAAATTGTATGAGTAGAATTCATATTTTTAGTCTCCTTGAGTGTTCCTATTAGGAACAAACATAATTATAAAGCCTTGGCCTGGCATTAGCAATTCATCTCGCCGCGCTAACACCCATTTACCATTAGATTCGAAAACTCTATCATAAGTTCCTTTTGCTGTTGACCCGCTTCCCCAGTTACCCGTCCTTTGAAACAGTAGACCGTACTCTTTAGTATTTATATCAACCTCTATACGAGCTTCCTTAATAAACCTCGTGAAGTTACCACTTATATACGGTTCCGTAGTTAAGTCTTGATCAAAAGTTAAAACGCGGTCAATAGTAATTGGTTTACCTCTATCTTCGCCTGCAAAGCGATTCAAAGGTACGCGAACCTCCATATCGTTTTCATCTTCATCTGTAGGATGAGTATACTCGGTAAAATTAGTGATAGATTCATCATTGATAATTAGTTCAGTAAGTAATGGAGTATGAGATTTATCTCGTGTCCCAGCCCCTTGGACAAACATGGGGTTTTCTTTGTTGGGATTGATCACGACTTTTTGAATAGACCTATTCACGATCTGAACGCGATTTGCCCTAGTATCTACAATGATTGAGTACTTCATAGACAGGTCTTCCATATGATACTCAAGCTCATTATCAAAAAATTGCTCTTTAATATTGGCCCGAGCAAGGCCCTTATGGCTTGGTAACACATCATTCAGGAGAGCTTCAGTGAGAGAAGCCCAGCGTTCCTCGATCGAAACCAAATTCTTTAATTTATGAGGATTATGAAACACATCGAATATATGTTTTTGGAAAAGTTCGGTGAACTGCGCAGACTTCAACAGCGCAGCAAATACACCACCGCCAATAAGAGCAGAACCAAAACTCAAAAACAGAGACAACAATTTGTCCCAAACAGTACCAGCTGTGGCAGGAAGAAATGTCCCTAACGCCATAAGGGCCAAGCCACCGAGTATCATGGTATAAATCAGATTTTGCTTGGCTTTCGGTAGCAGAGTGGCTTTAAACCAGTTTGACATAGTCCCTTCCTTAGTCATATTTAAATGCCTAGACGTAAGCGATTTTTAGCGTGGTGCGAGAGCTTGGCACAGCCTTTAACTGGAATAGCCCAAATATGCCCCCGTTTTAATAATTACTATCTTACAGCTTATTTTAGTCTGGCAATATAATAAAATCTAAAATGTCCGCATGACTTATCTTAAACGGTCCTCTCATACAAAGATTTCTTTTAACAACAAATACAGGCGCCCTAAAAAGCAATCCTTGGTGAATACAAATTACCATTCAGCGCTGTATAATTTATTGGCTGCAGACGCCTCTACTTCTAGTGGGGCTTTATCATAACCGTATTCAGCCATGTCGAAAAAGTGTTGGGTGACAACTTCATCCAAACTGGCTCGTTCAATCTGTAACACATGCACTAATTCGTGGGCTAACTTGGGTCTATTAAGCTCGAAATCTTTACGAGCATAAATCGAATAGCCGAAAACTTGTGCGTTATTTATTATTCCTTCTCCAACAAGTCCAACGGCTTCACCAAACACTTTAAGCGCGAAGTTTTCGTAGGGATAAGGCACTTCATCTACATAAACAATTCTTACTTTCTTAGGCTGTTTTATGCCTATCTCCGCTGCTAGCGCCAATTCTTGTTCGTTCAACGGTTGACCTATTTTTAAGCCTTTCATATCTGTTTCATGTGCCCACTCTATGTATTGCGGCAACAATACGCGTGCTATTATTTTTTCATAGGAAAGTGCCACAACGACTAATACTATAAACAAGGCTAACGATACGAACTTTATAAATTTCATGTGGTTAAAATCCATTTTAAAGGGGGAGTTTGTGCCGCTTACACGCTTTGTTACAAACAGTTGAAGCGTGTAGTCAGCACAATCGACTTGTTGCTATATGCGTAGTAGAGCATATGATGGCGAAGTGTTCCATCAAAGGGCTGCAGGAAATGTGATTAAAAACAAAGTGAAAGGTTACACACCGCTATTCAATAGTGAATTGTGACTAGCGGCGGTGATGGTTCAGACTACGATATAGAGTTTTACTCGTCGTCGTCAGACAGAGTGTTTCTTGGCTTGCGTTTCACAGGAACCATACCAATGTCTTCTCCAGACATGGTATCGACACGTTTTTTAGTGCCAGGTTTTGCTGGTTTCGCTACGCGCTTTTTACCACTTTTCGCATTTGATTGTTTCGATACTTTTTTCTTCGGCGTAAAACCTTTGAAAGACGCCGAGAATTCGTCATGCGGTGAACACTCTAACGCATATTGAAGGTGATTCTTAAGCCCCTCGAAACTGTTCCAATCACGAGGGCCAATTAGCGAGAATGCTTCGCCTTTTTGCCCAGCACGGCCTGTACGGCCGATACGGTGAATGTATTCATCCGCGTTCTTAGGAAGATCAAAGTTAACCACCAATCCTACTTTTGATAGATCTAGTCCACGAGAGGCGAGGTCGGTAGTAACCAGAATACTGTGCTGTCCACGAGCAAACGCACTCATTACTGCTGCGCGTTGGCTTTGTAGCATATCACCACGAAGCGCAATAGCTTCTAAGTTTTGTTCGTTAAGCAGTGCTGCAATTCTATCGGTATCTTCACGGGTAGCTGTAAATACGATAGCTTGGTTGTAGGTACGATTAGCTAGCTCAAACTGTAAAATTTGATCTTTGTTATCAACATTGTCTGCAAAGAAGCACTTCTGTTCGATATCGCCATGCTCTGCGGTTGAGTCTCCTACAGCTACGCGAACAGCGCCTTTGGTTAACTGCGTTGTCATATGCTTTAGCTCAATATTATCGAGCGTGGCAGAAAACAACATAGTTTGACGCTTTCTGTGATCAGCATAGTCGTTAATCATTTTAAGCTGAGCAGAGAAGCCTAAGTCTAACATTCGGTCGGCTTCATCAAAGATAAGCAACTCTAAACCGTTTAAATACACACTTTTATCTAATAGATGGTCGGCTACACGACCAGCGGTACCAACGATAATGTGAGGGTTACGGCGAAGCGCTTTAACTTGGTCGTTATAATTTTCACCACCCACAATAAGTGAACAAGTAAGATTTAGCCCGGTACACATTGATTTAGCTTCAATGAAAACTTGTTTGGCTAGCTCACGAGTTGGCGCAAGAATAAGTGCGCGTGGGTCTTGACGACTAAGGGCTTTTTGCGACATTAGCCTGTTTATAGCTGGCACTAAAAAGGCGAAGGTTTTACCTGACCCCGTTTTTGATGACGCAATTATATCTTTGCCCTGAATAGCAGGCAGCATAGTGCGTTCTTGAATTTCGGTAAGCGTCGAAATGTTTTTCGTTTCGAGCTTAGAAATAATTTTGTGGTGAACAGGTAAATCAGTAACTAGCAAGAAGGTATAGCCTTTTTTAAAATGACATTCGGGCGCATTATCCCTTAATGCACGGTGCATTTAAAGGTTTATTGGAAAGGCTTGTAAGTTTGCACACTGAAGGCAGGTACTTGTAACAATCGTTACTCAACGAAGAATATAAAGTTAAAGCAAAAATGTGAGTTAACTCAATGGCGCGCTTACCACAAGAGCATAAATGCTGAATGATAAGCGCGACATTGCGAAGCAAAATTAAATGAGAAGTACAATTAAATGAAAAGTACAATTAAACGCAGAGTTTAAAACTGCATTTCAGGTACATTTTCAGGAACAACAAGCTTTCCGCCCGTTTTGCCTTTAATTTCGTCAACGCTGACGCCCGGGGCGCGTTCTTGAAGCACAAATGCGCCGTCTTCAACACTCAGCACTGCTAAGTCGGTAATAATGCGCGTAATACAGTTAACACCGGTTAACGGTAAGGTGCATTCGCCAAGTAGTTTTGGGTTACCGTGTTTGTCGGTATGGGTCATAGTAACAATTATGTTCTTTGCTCCAGCAACTAAGTCCATAGCGCCGCCCATGCCTTTAACGAGTTTGCCCGGTATCATCCAAGACGCAATATTGCCCGATACATCAACCTCAAATGCGCCAAGTACAGTAAAATCAACGTGGCCGCCGCGGATCATGGCAAAGCTCTCGGCGCTACTAAAAATAGATGCGCCTGTGATAGCCGTTACCGTTTCTTTACCAGCGTTTATCATATCAGCGTCAATTTCATTTTCAGTCGGGTAACGTCCCATGCCCAAAAGGCCGTTTTCTGATTGCAGCATCACGCTGATGTCATCTGGTACATAGTTAGCTGCAAGGGTAGGGATACCAATGCCTAAATTAACGTAATCGCCATCTTTAAATTCCTGAGCGACGCGCATTGCGATTTGTTCTCTACTAAGCATTACACTGACTCCTTGCTAACTACACGGCGTTCAATACGTTTTTCAAATGAACCTTGAATGACACGGTTAACATAAATCCCTGGTGTGTGGATCTCGCTAGGGTTCAATTCACCAGGCTCTACAATTTCCTCTGCTTCTACCACAGTGACTTTACCTGCAGTAGCCGCCATAGGATTAAAGTTTTGTGCTGTATGGCGATAAATACAGTTTCCGTAAGTATCTGCTTTCCATGCTTTTACAATGGCAAAGTCGCCAGTAATAGCATGTTCAAGAATATAAGGGCGACCGTTGAATTCTTTGACTTCTTTTCCTTCACCAACAGGCGTACCATAACCTGTGGCAGTGTAGAAGGCAGGAATGCCAGCACCACCAGCGCGCATTTTTTCCGCCAGCGTTCCTTGAGGTGTAAGCTCAACTTCCAACTCACCGTTAAGCAGTTGTTTTTCAAACAGGGCATTTTCACCTACATAAGAAGACACCATTTTGGCTATTTGCTTATCTTCCAATAAAAGGCCTAATCCAAATCCATCTACACCGCAGTTATTAGAAACTACCGTAAGTCCAGATACGCCCATTTTCTTAATTTGGCCTATCAGTCCTTCGGGTATACCACACAATCCGAAACCGCCCGCAATAACTGTCATACCATTTTCAAGGCCAGCCATTGCTTCTTCGTATGAGGATACAACTTTGTTAAATCCCGCCATTCTCTATCTCCAATGCATTTGTTAAAAATAAGTATCGACATTGTTGCTTCATTTGTAAAATCGAATTAATCTTGCAATTAATAAAAACTATTTATTAATCGCTGAGATCAGTTGAAAAGTTTATGGATGTTTCATACCGTCAAATAAAAGCGTTTGTAGAAGTGGCCAAGTCATCAACCTTTGCTGAAGCCGCGGTAAATCTACATTTAACACAGCCAGCTTTGTCATCGGCAATTAAAAAAATGGAAGAGCAGTTAGGCGGTAAGTTATTCCAACGCAATACACGCAATGTAAGCCTAACACCAGAAGGAGAGGTGTTGTTTCCAAATGCTTTGAGGCTACTGCACGACTGGGACAATACTTTTTCTGATATTCAAAATTTGTTTGCTATGGCGAAAGGGCAGCTTACCATTTGCGCTATGCCGTCATTTGCCGAGTCTCATTTACCGAATATCTTGTCAGTATTTCATCAACGAATTCCAAACGTAAACTTACGAATTGTCGATGTAGTAATGGAACAGGTAATTCATGAAGTTACTACTGGACGCAGCGAGATTGGGTTCTCGTTTGAGCCAGAGCGCAAAGATGGTTTAGTGTTTAAAAGCCTTTTTGCTGATGAGTTTGTTGTTGTGACCAACAAAGCACAATCAGCCCATTTAGGGGACAAGTTGCATTGGCAGGACTGTCTAAAACTTCCATTGGTAATGATGAATAGGGGATCTGCGGTACGCCACTGGACTCAATCTAAGCTAGCACAATATGGTGAGCTAAATATAATCGCGGAAACGGGGCAGCTATCTACACTAGGAAAGCTTATTCTAAATGGTTTAGGTATATCTATTATGCCGGCGATTTGTAAAGCGCAAATGGAGGGATTGGGGCTAGTAACAAAAGAAATTAGTGACATGCCTCTGGTGAAAAATATTGGAATAATTCGAAATGCGCGAAAAGGGTTATCGCTGCCGGCTCAATCAATGTGGAACATGGCCGTAGCGCATTATGAGTGAAATAATGCGCTTTATAGTTTCTAAGAAAAGGTTCGACCTACCACTTCTTCTTAGGTGCGAACAACTCGTCTAATTCGTCCCTTTCTTCTTCTTGCTTCTTGGCGCGATCTTTTTCGTTCACGCTCTTAAGGTTACTTTGGATTTCGTGCAACCACTCGTTAAGTGCAGCAAGTTTAGACGTTGAGTATTCGTCTTGAGGGTTTTGATTTTCTAGTGCGTTTTTCGCCTTTTCAAAATACTGTCTGGCTGACCCAAGCATATTAGTTTGAAGTGCAGCGCGGCCGCGCTTAATCAATGTTTCTACATTTACTTTTACCTGCAAGCGTTCAAGCTGCTTATCTTCATCCATGAATACTTTAGAATCAATTTGCCCTTTGCTATGTTCTGAACGAAGAATAATGCGCAGTTTCTTAACGGCCTGAATGTATTGAATGATCATTTTGTCGTTGTCGGGTAACGCGAAATCGTTAGTGATACCGCTATTGTCCGAAAGAGCAGCAGCGGTTGCTTGCTCACTGCTTGAGATACGCTGTTTTAGTTCAGATGTACTCGATAAATCGTTCATTGCTTTCAAGGCATTTAGAATACGATTGTGAAGTATGCCCATAATGCGCGAAGAAACAGGCATGTTTACACAGGCGGCAATAACGTTCTCAGTTTCGTCGACAATAGTACGCTGTTTGGCAAGTTCAGTTCTGCGCTCAGCCTCTTGCTTTTGACGATGTTGTTGCATTGCATTGATAAAGATAGCTGCGATTAGCAAAACAACAATTAATATAATAATAATCACGTACATGCGTGTGTTTCCGTCTGTTTTTTATTTTTTATAACGTTAACGTATTACTACGTACGAGCGTTACTTTTTGTATTACTTAATGTTATCGGTCAATCTTACGGTATTTTTACTTCAAATACACTTCCACCGAGACTCCCGCCGTTGGAAAGGGCGATTGAGCCCACTTTATCTCCTTGAGAATGCGCGTTTGCAATTAACTTCGCAAAAAATAACCCCAATCCCGTTCTTCCTTGGCTTAACTCAAAGTCACATAGCTCTTCGTGGCTTTTAGTCAACATCGCTTCAGGATAGCCACGACCATCATCCTCTATTTTAATGGTCATGAAGTCGTTCTCGTCTGCTTTGGCACTTACTATTATTTGGGATGTTCCATAGCGCATTGCGTTAATGATTACATCGTTTAATAACAAATAAATTAACTCACTGTCTAAGTACCAGCTAAGGTCATCTTCGATAGCGATGCTTATATCAATATTTTTCTGCGATACATATAACGCATTAGAGCCAACAACATCCTCAACCAAATCTTTGATGAAACTTTCGTCAACGGTAATGGGTAAACTTTCTAATTCAGCCCTGTACAAAGAGAGTACTTGAACAAGATTGGTGTTGAGCCTGGATGCTTCATAATGAACACTCGCAACCTGCTCTCTAGCTTTCTCGTCTTGAGGAGAAAGGGCGTCGCTGAGTGTTTCAATAGATTGAATAAGGAGAAAAAGTGAATTTTTCATATCGTGCACAGCAGCTGCCAACACCGATGAAAAATCAATTGTGGATGTAACTTGTTTACTGCTACTCATTATCTATCTAACACCGTGCTTTTTAATCACCTACCCATAATGTAGAAGAAATCGGATAAAGGCGAATAAATCCCACTCGAAAATGTAAAAATTCAATTATTTTCAACTTTATAATGCCAATTTCGTAATAGCAACTAGTAAAAAAAGGTGGTTTTGGTTATAACGGAGGGAGTACAGTGTCAGTCTATCGCATTAAACGGTGTAAAATATGAAGCTACAGCAACTACGGTATATCGTAGAAGTCCTCAATAACAATTTGAACGTGTCAGCAACAGCAGAAAGTTTATATACCTCACAGCCGGGTATCAGCAAACAAGTTCGCATGTTGGAAGATGAACTAGGTGTTCAGATTTTTGGCCGTAGCGGTAAGCATTTAACACACGTAACAGACGCCGGTAATGATGTAATCAATATAGCTCGTGAAATACTAGCCAAAGTAGAGAGTATTAAAGCGGTAGCAAGGGAGCACACGCTTCCAGATCAAGGTAAACTAAATATTGCGACTACGCATACGCAAGCCCGTTATGCATTACCTGATGTTATTCAGGGTTTCATGAGCAAGTATCCAAAAGTGTCATTACACATGCATCAGGGCACGCCGTCTCAAATTAGCGACCTGGCTGCCAAAGGCGAAGCCGATTTTGCTATCGCTACCGAGGCTCTCCACTTGTACAACGATTTAGTCATGCTTCCTTGTTATCACTGGAATCGCAGTGTAATAGTAAACAAAGACCATCCGTTGTCGAAAAAGGGCACTATCGATATTTCAGACATTGCCAAATATCCGTTGGTTACTTATGTTTTCGGTTTCACCGGGCGCTCTGAATTAGATCAAGCGTTTGAAAGAGCAGGGCTAACACCTAAAATCGTGTTTACCGCAACAGATGCCGACGTTATTAAAACCTATGTCCGCTTAGGTGTCGGTATTGGTGTTATTGCGTCGATGGCGGTAAGCGAAGAGTTAGATGATGATCTTGTGAAGATAGATGCAAGTCACCTGTTCGATTACAGCACGACGAAAATTGGTTTCAGAAAAGGGTCGTTCTTAAGAAGTTATATGTACGATTTCATTGAGCGTTTTGCGCCTCACCTGACCAAGGACAAGGTTGAGAAAGCTATGATGCTGAAAAATAACGAAGAAGTAGAAAAAATGTTTAAAGGCGTGACGCTTCCAGTAAAGTAAACGCAGCGCTTGTTGAAAACGTTTTAAAAAGGGGCTAATTGCCCCTTTTTTGCGTTTCACATATTGTCTAGTTAGAGCGCGGCGCTAACATTCGATAATATTTACCGCGAGCCCACCTCTCGCCGTTTCTTTATACTTAGTCTTCATATCGTTGCCAGTATCGCGCATAGTTTTAATAACCTTATCTAGTGATACTTTTTGCTCACCGGTTCCGCGCAGTGCAAGACGAGAAGCATTAATGGCTTTGATTGCACCCATGGCATTTCGCTCAATGCACGGAACCTGAACCAAGCCACCCACGGGGTCACAAGTAAGGCCGAGGTTGTGCTCCATACCGATTTCCGCAGCGTTCTCTACCGAGGCAGCTGTGCCCCCCATAATTTCAGCTAACGCGCCTGCAGCCATTGAACAAGCGACGCCTACTTCTCCTTGGCAACCTACTTCAGCACCTGAGATTGACGCATTTTCTTTATAGAGAATACCAATAGCGCCTGCGGTAAGCAGGAATCGGCTTGCTACTTCTTCATCAACAGGTCGAATAAACTTATCTACGTACTGTAGAACCGCCGGAATGATGCCCGCTGCTCCATTTGTTGGTGCAGTTACAACACGGCCGCCAGCTGCATTTTCTTCGTTTACAGCTAAAGCAAACAAGTTAACCCAATCCATAGTCTGCATAGGGTCGTTTGTGTGTTCAGTTTGAAGTCGACGGTATAGTCCAGGCGCACGGCGAACTACCTTTAGCCCACCAGGTAAAATACCCTCGCTTTCGATACCTCGCTGAATACAGGCTTTCATCACTAACCAAATGTTGTGTAGCTGTTGCTTCACTTCGTGCTTGGGCCTGAAAGTTGATTCGTTACGTAGCATCAGTGAACTAATGCTTAAGCCGTTAGTTTTACACAGAGCAAGAAGGTCACCGGCCGTTTTAAAAGGGAAGGGTACTGATGCTTGCAGGCTGGCTGCATGCGCTTTGGTCGCATCGAAGTCTTCGTCTTTTATGATAAAACCACCGCCAATACTGTAATAAGTTTGTTGTTTTACAAGCTCATCTTTCGCGTACGCATAAAACGTTAAGGCATTAGCGTGTTTGGGGAGCGTTTTACGGCGGTGAAAAACAATGGCGTTCTTGTTAGGAAAGCGCACTAATTTCTGGCCATTAAGGCAAAGCTTTTCCGTGTTGCGTATTTCTTCAAGTTTAGTCTCGATGCTGTCCACATCGACAACGTCTGGAAGTTCTCCTAGTAAACCGAGGATAACAGCTTTTCCTGTTCCGTGGCCGATACCGGTTTGGCCTAATGACCCAAACAGTTCAACTTTCACGCTATCCACTGAATCAAAAAGCGCAGCTTCCTGAGCGAGTTCGGTGACAAACTCGGCGCCTGCTTTCATTGGTCCTACGGTGTGCGAACTCGATGGGCCAATGCCCACGCTGAACATATCAAATACACTGATCATAAACTTTCAAAATTAAAACAAAGTAATAGTAAGATCATGCATCCACCACGGAAAAACCACAATACAGAAAAGCTAATAAAGGGATTAGTTTTGCTAATACGCTGTAAAGTTTAATTTATAGTACACGCAAGAGCGGTCAAGCAAATACAAAGGCTAAGGGTGAATATGATGAGATAAATTGCGTAACATTGCCGCCGTTGCGCCCCATATCATGCGGTTTTTCCATGGGATAAAGTAAATTGGAAATGCCTTTTTATCGCGATGCGTCGTGTGAACTAAATGATTTCTTCTCTCTAAAACATGTGCGAGAGGCACTTCAAAAGCGCTTTCTACCTCATTTTTGTCAATAATCGGTGTAAAGTCAGGATTTACAAAGCCAACAACTGGCGCAATTTCATATCCGCTGATTGTTCGGTATCTAGGCAACATTCCTACTACGTCTACGTGAGTAGCGGGTAAACCAACTTCTTCTTCAGCTTCTCTAAGTGCCGCGTCAAAAAAAGAATTGTCAGCTTCGTCGACCGCTCCGCCTGGAAAACTGATTTGACCTGGATGATGCTTAAGGTGGTGCGCTCGTTCGGTAAGCAGTAGTTGAAGCGAATTGCCATAATCTATCAGGGGGATAAGTACTGCCGCAGGGCGCCCTGTTTTTCGCAACGGAAAATCTGGCTCGGTGTGAGGCTGCCTTAAGTGGTGAAACTGTGATAGAAATTCGTTCTTTGTCATAGATATTTGTTTACAACCTATATGCTTACCTTTGTGCTAGCACATTACATACAAATACTGTGCTATTGGTTAATTGATTCAAGTACTGGCAGTATTCTAGACACTTTATCTAGGGTTTCTTGATATTCTTCGTTAGAAACAGAATCTAGCACAATACCACCACCGGCCCAGCAATGTAATCGACGGTTCTCTGCCAATACGGTTCTAATACAAATACTTGAATCCATGTCTTCACGAAAACCCATATAGAACACGCTACCACAGTAGATATTCCGGCGATGTGGCTCTAGCTCATCGATAACTTCCATCGCGCGGATTTTCGGTGCTCCAGTTATTGACCCCCCAGGAAATGCTGATGCCAGAAGCGATAAAGGCGAAGAAGATTCATTCAATTCACCAGTTACCGTACTTACTAAATGGTGCACAGCCTGATAACTTTCAAGAGCAAAGAGTGCGGGTACGTTCACCGAGTGAGGTTTGCAGTGCTTTGAAATATCGTTGCGCAACAGATCTACAATCATGAGATTTTCTGCACGGTCTTTTTCTGCTGAGAGCAAGCTCTGAGCACTGGCGGCATCTTCTTCTTTGTCTTTAAATCGCGGGCGTGTACCCTTTATCGGTTTTGTTTCTACAACCCCATCTCTAACGCGTAGAAAGCGTTCTGGTGAAATGGAAGCAATACAGCCTTGGGGCAGGTTATAAAAAGCTGAAAATGGCGCTTGATTTTGATTGCGTAGCTCACAATATGCTTGCCACATATTCCCTTCAAACGCTGCGCTAAAACGTTGCGCCATATTTACTTGGTAGCAATCACCGGCACGCAAATAGGCGTGTATTTTATCCAAACAAGCTTCATATTCCGTTTTAGACAAATTTGATTCGAACCGCGACGTTAACTTGAAGTTTGGCTCAGGTGTTTCGTCGTTGAACGAAGAAAAAAACTGAGTCAGTGGTTGACTGTCAACGGAGCAATAATAGATGTAACCTGTTTTTGTATCTTCAATAAGTGAACGAAGATAAAGGCCAACCGCAAAATCAGGGGTTTCGTAGTCATCTTTGGCGATGCTTGGCATCGTTTCATAAAAGCGCCCAGTGTCATAGCCTGCCATACCAGCCACACCGATAATGAAAGGGAGGTGCGCTGTATTTACACTGGCATGTATCTCTACATTTGAAACGCGCGCATGTAAGTGTGCTTGCACCGCTTCAAAGGGCGCCAATGTTAATTCCTGGCGCTTTGAAGTGTTTAGTTCTATGAGTTGAACCTTATCACCTTTTGCTTCGATAACTGCGGAAGGCGAAATTGCCATAATATTGAAGCGACCTTCACTTTTCGACGAACCAGAAGTATCTAGTAAAAGGGAGTATGGGTGTGTAGAGACTCGCTTAAACAGTGCATTGAAAACGGCTGTGTTCTCGTCACAATTTAGCGCTAATTTGTCGGCTAATTCCTCTGCAGTGAAACGGGAAACATGAACGTGAATAGTATCTGCGTGTGACATAGGTGTTTTCTGTACTTCTTTTTATCGTGGGCGTTTGGTGCTTGAATTAAGCACAAACTTCCTTCTATTTTTAACTGGCGTTAACAAATAAGGGCTAATAACCGATGACATTAAGCTGCTTTTTCAGATATCCCTTCAGCATAGTTTTTAAAAATGACTGGAATTAGCCACAAGCACATGGTTTTACATGGTGCGTTGTCTTTAGATGCGCTAGTATACGCTTTTTTAGCTAGCTAAGACCACGAAAGCCAAATAAAAAGAGGATGTCATGACCGTTATCCGTCAACAAGACTTCATTGACAGCATTGAAGATGCCCTGCAATTTATTTCTTATTATCACCCGCTCGATTACGTTAAAGCCGTAGAAGAAGCCTATAAAAAGGAAAAGAGCCAAGCCGCGAAAGACGCGATGGCGCAAATTCTTATCAACTCACGCATGTCTGCAGAGGGTAAGCGCCCTTTGTGTCAAGACACGGGGATCGTAACCTGTTTTGTTAAAGTTGGTATGGGTGTGACGTGGGATAAAACTGACATGACCGTTCAAGAAATGGTTGATGAAGGTACACGTCGTGCATACCTTAATCCAGACAATCCGCTTCGCGCCTCTATCGTTGCTGACCCTGCCGGTGGGCGCAAAAACACCAAAGACAATACGCCATCTGTTGTGCATATCGACATGGTTGCGGGTGAAAAGATCGAAGTGATGATCGCGGCTAAAGGCGGCGGTTCTGAAAACAAGTCTAAAATGGTAATGCTTAACCCAAGCGATGATATTGCTGACTGGGTAGTAAAAACTTTGCCAACGATGGGGGCAGGCTGGTGCCCTCCAGGTATGCTGGGAATAGGTATTGGCGGTACGGCTGAAAAAGCAGCGGTACTTGCAAAAGAAAGCCTTATGGACCCAGTAGACATCCAAGAACTTATAGAGCGCGGCCCGCAAACTACCGACGAAAAACTTCGTTTAGAAATTTTTGACCGCGTAAATAAATTGGGTATCGGTGCGCAAGGCCTAGGTGGTTTAACGACCGTTGTTGACGTTAAGATTAAGTCGCTACCTACTCACGCTGCGTCAAAACCTGTAGCAATGATCCCTAACTGTGCGGCGACTCGTCACGCACATTTTTATCTAGATGGTTCGGGTCCAGCGGAGCTTACGCCACCTAAATTAGAAGATTGGCCAGAAGTAACTTGGGAAGTGAGCGAAAACACTCGCCGCGTTAACCTTGATGAAGTAACAAAAGAAGATATCCAAGAGTGGAAAGTAGGCGAAACGGTACTGCTGTCAGGTAAGATGCTTACCGGTCGTGATGCTGCTCACAAGCGCATTCAAACCATGATGGAAAATGGTGAAGGTTTACCAGAGGGCGTTGACCTAACTAACCGCTTTATCTATTACGTTGGTCCTGTTGACGCTGTAGGTGACGAAGTGGTTGGTCCGGCTGGCCCGACAACGGCTACCCGTATGGATAAGTTCACTGACATGATGCTAGAGAAAACAGGCCTTATTGGCATGATTGGAAAAGCAGAGCGTGGTCCAGCAACCGTTGAATCAATTGCTAAACACAAAGCGGTTTATCTAATGGCAGTTGGAGGTGCAGCGTACCTTGTATCTAAAGCCATTAAGAAATCTCGTGTCGTAGCTTTCGAGGACTTAGGTATGGAAGCAATTTACGAGTTCGACGTAGAAGACATGCCAGTAACCGTTGCAGTAGACAGCACGGGTGCCAATGCTCACAAAAATGGTCCGGCCATTTGGAAAGCAAAAATTGAAGAGCTTGATGCCTCGCTATCTAAATAGATAGAAAAGCAAAACTTAAGATGAGCCGTTCTGCTTAAGAAAGCTAATTAGGTTTTTCATCACAGTATAAAAAACGGGTGCAATAGCACCCGTTTTCATTTGTGTAGTTTCATTTTTTTAAAGGTGTACGTGCTAGACGTTTTGCCCCAATTTAATTTTAAATTTATACCAGTTGGTATATTTATCTGATTTTGTTTATAGTGCTGTACAAAATAACAGTATGAACGTGCACTATGTTAATTAACCTTATTTCTAGCGAACCCATTTCCTTTCTAATAGCCTTCGTAAGTGTGTGTGCTTTTTCACTTTATTCATTTATTCGAGGCCAGGCGAATGCCACCAAGATAGCGCAGCTTTCGCAAATCAATGAGCAGCTACAAAATGCTTTGAATAGCGAGCGTATTGCTATTGCCAAGCTTCAAGCACAAAACGATGCGCACCAAGCAAGAATTCAGGCGCTCCATGCTGCGCATGAAGATAAGCTTGCGTCTATGAATGCATCTGAACAACGTTTGCATACGCAATTCGAAAATCTAGCAAATCGCATATTCGAAGAAAAGCAACAGCGTTACACGCAACAAACAAAACACAATATAGAAGCTGTTTTGGCGCCATTCAAAAACGAGTTAGATGGTTTTAAACGTCAAATCTCAGAACAACACATACGTGAGGGGCAGGAGCGAGCCTCACTTAAGACAGAGATTCTAAGTTTAAAGGCTCTCAACCAGAAAATTACGGAAGAAGCTGCAGCGCTGACTAATGCACTAAAAGGTGACAATAAAAAGCAAGGAAACTGGGGCGAAGTAGTGCTTGAGCGGATACTCAAAGAATCTGGTTTACGCGAGGGTCATGAATTTGAAACACAGATGTCAGCAACATCAGAGCACGGCAAGCGATTTCAACCAGATGTCGTGGTGCATTTGCCAAATGATAAAGATGTGATCATAGATTCAAAAGTAAGTTTGGCGGCCTATGAAAGGTATTACAACTGTGATGATGAAGCTGAGAAAGCGCAATTTTTAAGTCAACATGTGGCTTCTATAAAAGGGCACATCAAAGGCTTAGGCGCGAAGGACTACCAAACGCTTAAAGGCATAAAGACACTGGATTATGTGTTACTTTTCATTCCCATTGAGCCTGCATTTCTGATTGCTGTCGAAGAAGAACCAGATTTAGTCACAATGGCACTTAATCACAACATCATGTTGGTTAGCCCAACTAATTTACTGGTTGCTCTGCGTACTATTAATAACATTTGGCAGTATGAGTACCAAAATCAAAACGCACAGCTTATTGCTGAACAAGCAGCAAAGCTTTATGACAAGTTCGTTGGGTTTGTGACGGATATGGAAAAAGTAGGTAAGTCGATGGATACCGCTCACGCAAACTACGAACAAGCAATGAATAAGTTAACCAATGGAAGAGGGAACTTGGTAAGGCAAATAGAAAAGTTTAGAGAACTTGGCGTACAACCCAGTAAGCGAATGTCGCAGCACTTACAGCAACTTTCTCAAGACGATTAAAAAAGGCCGCAATTGCGGCCTTTTTTCTCTTATCAAAAAACGTTATGAACGTTTCATGCGTCTACGTAGGTAAACTGCTGGAGCAAGAAGCAATGCAATCCAGCCCATTGAACCACCAGACTTATCGTTAACGCGAATAGTCACGCTTTCTGTAGTAGTTTCAATACCATCTGAAGCCGTTACTTGAACCGTTACACGGTTAGACTGTTCGTTACTAGGCGCTGTATCAGTGAACGAAGTGCGCTCTACACCGTTAATGGTGATAGTCACATCGTCTCCGTCTGCGTCAGTTGCAGAAGCAGTTACAGTGTAAGACTGACCTTCATCAACGCTAGTTGGAGCAGATATTGAAATAACTGGAGCATCTTGCACACCTGCAACCGCTACAGTTACTGTGCCTTCACCGATAGCTTCACCAAGTACTTCTTCACCTTCTTCCGTGGTAGTACCCATTACACGCACAGTGTAAGTAAACGAATCTTCACCGAAGAAGTCTGCATTAGGTGTATAAGTTATCGTACCGTCATCATTAATTGCTACAGTACCGTTTTGCGCTTCAGCAACCACTTCTAGCGTTGATGGGTCTAGCTCTTCTCTATCAACTTCAATAGGCGTATAAGTTCTGAAGTCACCTGACAGTGATTCCATCTCAAACGTATTGAAAATCATATCTTCCATCTCGTTAGCCAAGATGTTCGCTGTGATAGAGGCGTCTTCATCAACAGAAAGCACATCATCCATTAGTTCGCCTGATGGCTTAACTGAACCGCTGTAGCTAACGGTAATCTGATCGCCAGGGATGGTAACGATACCAAACTCATCACCCTCAACTGGAAGAGAACCTACAATACCAGTAGATAACTGTGCAGCGTGGGTATAACCAACTGTACCTGACGCATTTTCGAAGCCTACAACAGTAGGTGTGCCATTAGGGCTCATTGGGCCATAAGCAAATGAAAATGAGGCAGCGTTGCGGTCGTACCATATCTGGAAGTTTACACTAGAACCAGTGTCGCCCCACAGCATCGCGTTTTCCCACTCAACAACAAAGAACTGGTTAGTACTGGTGTTAAGCGTCGCCGCATACATTGTACCTGTGCCAGTATCGTCATCAGCAGTACCATCTAGATCGAGATCTGTCCAGTAAGGTGCTATAACATTGTTTGGCTCAGACGCACCTGGAAGTGATTGTGGACGATACTCAGTCACTTGACCAGATGATGTACCTAGCGAGATAAAACCGTTAGAAGATACTTGGACGTTTGTGTAGGTCTGTCCCATGTACTCTATGTCAATGAATGACTCTACCGTTATTGCTGCATCGTCACAGGTTTCACTACATACGATAGGGTCTACCACAAAAGGTAGATTTCTCATTGGCAAGTACCCAAATGGCGCAGCCGTTTCAACTAGCTCAAGCGTCGCTGTGTTAAGAGCACCTTCCCAGCGCACTTCACGTTTTTCTGCATCGTAGGTCACAGGCTCTTGGTTGCCATTCTTGACCGCTGAAATACTAGAAACGTCGATATCGTACTTTTCATCAACTGTCGAAGTTACACCAATTAGGCCTGTTACACCTGAGTTTGTAACCGATGCCGACGTAACTACTGTTTCATTTTCAGCTGCAAACGTGTTGCTTACTGAGCTGTTAAATAATTCAGGTTCATCGGTATTGATCGGGTAAATAGCAACAGGTATGAAATAATCAGTGGTTTCATCGTTAGTGTCCGCCCAGTTGATACCACCGAATAACCATTCGCCAGAACCTGCCAATGATACATCTACCGAAACCATGATTTGTGCAGATGCACCAGCAGGTAGGCTTGCCATTGCAGGCGTAACCGTAGCAACAATATTATCATCATCAAACATTGTGGTCGCGTCTACTGTCACATCAGCGTCGCTTGTATTAGTCACAGTGATAGACATTTCGCACGTGATATAACACTCAGATGAAACAAGGCTTAGGTCGCTGTATGTTAGTTCAACAGATGTTGCACGAGGAAGATCTAAACGACCTGCACCCATGTCAAAGTTGTCTGCTGCGGTAGACGCATCTTCTTTCAAAATATCGCGAATTGAAGAAGTAACAAGCGCACTCTTTATCTGCTGTGCAGTCCAATCAGGATGCATTTGCTTAAGAAGTGCAGCTGCACCAGCTACGTGTGGCGATGCCATTGAAGTACCGTTCTTGAACGAGAAGTTCTGGTCTTCGTGTCCTGGTGCATCCGGTGATTCGCCAGAGAAGATGCGAGTACCAGGAGCAGCAATATTAGGCTTAAGGAACGTCGGGTCGCCGTTAGGACCGCGAGAGCTGCTTTCATTCATGATGTCAGCAAGGCTATCTGAAACAACGCGAACAATATCGCTACCGATAGTTACATTTAGCGACTCATCAGTAGTTTCAGCTAGGTTAGCAAGCGCTAAACCTGGTGTAGCAGGAAGCATAAGTGATGGAATTGTTTGAGCTTCACTTAAGCCGCCCATTAATATTGGCGCTTCACCGCGTCCATCAACGTTATGAATAAGAACAGCTGTTGCTCCCGCAGCCTCTGCGTTTTCAATTTTAGTCACGAAACCACACGTACCACGGCTGATAAGCGCAATTGCACCATCGAACGCGCCCGCAGCAAATGCATCACAACCTTCTACGTTTGCCGCATCTACTTCGCCTGCATAAACAACAGGTGCAGTAATTGGGCTATCAAATACAATGGCAGGGTTGCCCACTGAGTAAAGTGCCGGAATAGAACCTAAAGTGGTGTCGCCTTCAACGGTCACCTCGTTTGCGAACAAACGACCCGTTGTTGTATTTGCGACCGTTATTACGTCTTCTGAACAACCAGGACAGCCAATAGTGCCAGCACCCGGACCATCGTTACCCGCTGCAAAAACGGTAACAACGCCCGCATCGTGCATGGCTTCAAGTACGTCTTCATATACTGAGCCGTTAGGGTTTCCACCTGCACCGCCACCCCACGAGTTATTTACAATGTCAGCACCATCTGTAAGCGCAGCTTCAAGCATAGAAAGCAGCATTGAAGAAGCACCGCTAGAAGAAGCAGGGTTAGCTGGTGTGGCATACAAACCTTTGTAAACCATTAGATAAGCAGCTGGCGCAACACCAGAGATTTCAGCTTCTGCACCATCGCGCTCTGCCATTACTCCGTAATTACCTACTGCGGTACCTGCTACGTGCGTACCGTGTCCATTGAATCCTAGCGGGCTCTCGTATTCTTCTTCAACAACAGAGAAGCCTTCTACGATGTCTGCTGCGCGAGCAACAATTAGTTTATTGTTACAAAAATCAGGAACTTCTGAACAGTAGTCGTCAGTAGGAAGTGTCGCAGCATCAGGTGCTGTAAAATTTTCACCACTGAATAAAGGGTTTTCTGGACGAATACCACTATCGATGATCGCCACTTTCACGCCTGCACCGGCGCTTTCCTTCCCGCCGAACTGTTCCCACGTTTGAACTGCACCGATCAGATCCAAACTCGCGTCCATTTGGGCATGGTGTACTAAGTCTGGGTATACCGCTTTTACTGTCGAAAGGCTGGAAAGCTTATCAAGTGCACTCTTTGAAACGATACCCGCAAAACCATTAAATGCTGCTGTGTAAGACATGTCAGCTTTGAATGACTTATCGAATGACTTGATAGACTGGATAACCGATTGCTGTTGAGCTTCAAGGAAAGATTGATATTCCTTCGCTGCATTTGACTTGAAATTTACCTTTTGACCTTTGTGGGCAGCCATGCTGCTTACACTTGGATTTACTGCGCTGAATTGCGCCATAGGCACGTCAGTAAGTTGTACGATAACACGTACGCTATCACTATCCGCTTGGATTGCATTTGCAAGAATATTCTTTTTGTCGAAGGATGCTTCGATGGCGTTACGTTGTTCAACGCTGTGGCCAGATAATTGATTTGATATTGCTAGTGCACCAAAGGCTGAGCCTGCTAATGCGGTAGCAATAACCGTACTAAGGATTGTTTTTTTCATAATTATTCTCGTGTGAATAGTTCCCTGGAGCCCAACGATTTTTTTGTTTGCTTAAAAGGTCATTCGCCTTTTTTAAAACGCAACTTATCGCTGTGACTATTTATTACTAGCACACTTTTTTTCTTTTTGTAACGTGTGTTTCTGCAATACACAATTTACACATTTTGTTACATTTAACGACGATTAGTCGTTGCATAGATAACTCCCTTTTTTCATTGAAGTTCTAAACAGTAGATTATTGGATAAATAAGCTTTTAAAACGCTAGAAACTCTATTACTGGATGTGAATGAGAAATGATTGTCCTACTCGGTTTTCATATTTTTTACATGGGGTTTACGTTTTTAGGACGAATATCCTTTTCATTTAGACTAATTGAGTATGGCCATTTCACCCATTTAAAAAAATACCTTTTAATAAGTAAGACACTCCTGCTTCTCCTCATCTAGCATATTCCAAACACTATAAGTCGCTATTAACCCTCATATTTAAGGGGAACAAACGTGAAAGACAGAAATCATTTGGCCGAAGTAAAAACAACAAATAAGGTCGAAATTATTACTAAAGGGGTTGTTGATATCCCAATGCTGCAAATCCTTTCTGCTGAAGGTGAACTCATTGAAAAAGCAGTTGAACCTGACCTCTGCAAAGAAGAAGCATTAAAAATATTTAATACCATGCATTACATTCGCGTATTAGATGAACGTATGGTGGGTGCGCAGCGCCAAGGTCGTATTAGTTTTTACTTGGCCAGTACAGGCGAAGAAGCGGCGTCAGTAGCAAGTGCTGCAGCACTATCAGAAGATGACATGATTATGTCTCAGTACCGTGAGCAAGGCGCTTTAGCATATCGCGGGTACACCACAGAACAATTCATGAACCAAATGTTTAGCAATAAAGACGACCCGAACAAAGGACGTCAAATGCCTATCCATTATGGTGACAAGCCACTCAACTTCATGACCATATCATCACCGCTAGGCACACAGATCCCTCAAGCATCTGGTTATGCTTATGGCCAGAAAATGTCCGGTAAAGATGTGGTTACTATCTGTTACTTCGGTGAAGGTGCAGCGTCAGAAGGAGACTTCCACGCAGGGTTAAACATGGCGGCGGTACTTAACTGCCCAGTTATCTTCTTTTGCCGTAATAATGGCTACGCCATTTCAACACCAGCAGAAGAGCAATTCGCGGGTGACGGCATTGCTTCTCGTGGCTTAGGTTACGGTATTAAAACTATCCGTGTTGATGGTAACGATGTGTTAGCCATTTATGCAGCTACTAAAGAAGCCCGTCGTATTGCCATTGAAGAAAAGTGTCCTGTACTTATTGAAGCCATGACTTATCGCTTAGCGGCGCACTCCACGTCAGACGACCCAACAGGCTATCGCTCTCGTGAAGAAGAAAATAAGTGGCGTGCAAAAGACCCTATCGCTCGTATGGCGAAATGGTTAGAAAGCAAAGGCTGGTTTGACGAGGCTGAGAACCAAAAGCGCGTCGATAAAGCAAGACAAGACGTTTTAGCAGCAATGAAGAGTTGTGAAAAGACTGACGTATGTGCCATTGAAGACATTGTCGAAGATGTATATGACACAGCACCTTGGCACTTAAAAGAACAACTCAGTGAATTGAAAGCGCATATTAAGAAGTACCCGAAGATGTACCCTAAAACAGCAGGGAGAGTAAAATAATGGCTAAGATGAATCTACTTCAAGCAATTAATAATGCACTCATCACAGCCATGACCGAAGATGAAAAAGTAATGGTCTTTGGTGAAGACGTGGGCCATTTTGGTGGCGTGTTCCGTGCAACCAGTCACCTTCAAGAAAAATTTGGTAAGGCGCGTTGCTTTAACACGCCGCTTACTGAACAAGGCATTATTGGCTTCGCGAACGGCTTGGCCTCACAAGGCTCTGTACCTGTTGCTGAAATTCAATTTGGTGATTACATTTTCCCAGCATTCGATCAAATTGTGAATGAGACGGCTAAATGGCGCTACCGTTCAGGCGGTCAGTTCGATGTTGGTACGCTAACCATTCGTACACCTTATGGTGGCGGTATCGCAGGCGGCCACTACCACAGTCAATCACCAGAGGCATTCTTCGCTCACTGCCCAGGTTTAAAGATTGTTATTCCACGTGACCCATATCAGGCGAAAGGTTTGTTGCTTGCGTCAATTCGCGATAAAAACCCTGTATTGTTTATGGAGCCTAAACGTCTTTACCGTGCTTCTGTATCGGAAGTGCCTGAAGAAGATTACGAACTGCCATTAGGTAAGGCAGATATTGTTCAAGAAGGTAGCGATATCACCTTACTAGGGTGGGGCGCGCAAATAGAAATTTTGCAAAAAGCCGCAGAAATGGCGCTTGAAGATGGTGTGTCATGTGAAATCATTGATTTGCGCAGTATATTACCGTGGGACGTTGAAACGGTTATGCAATCTGTAATGAAAACAGGTCGTTTATTGATAAACCACGAAGCACCGCTAACAGGTGGCTTTGCGAGTGAAATCGCAGCGAGCATTCAGGAACGTTGTTTCTTATATCTTGAAGCGCCTATTGCGAGAGTGTGTGGTTTAGACACGCCGTATCCTTTGGCGCACGAAAAAGAATATATGCCAGATGAAACGAAGACGTACGAAGCCATAAAACGTACGCTTCACTACTAAGCCGGGGGACGATGAAATGACAATTGAATTTATCTTACCGGACATTGGTGAAGGTATAGTTGAATGCGAACTTCTGGAATGGTTAGTTTCTGAAGGTGAGCATATAGAAGAAGATCAACCTGTCGCGGAAGTAATGACCGACAAGGCTACCGTGCAAATTCCTGCAATGCATGCGGGTGTGGTTAATAAACTGCATTACGCGGTAGGCGATATTGCTAAAGTGCACGCACCGTTATTCTCTATGACGCCAGATGATGCCGACGCTAACTCAGATACACAAGAAGACGCGCAAGCGGAAGTAAAAGACAATGCGTCTGAAACAGCGACAGCGAATGACAGTGCTTCTTCAAGCGCTTCAAACGGCAAACACATTGAAGACTTTATTCTACCAGATATTGGTGAGGGTATAGTTGAATGTGAGATTGTGAAATGGAATGTAGCTGAAGGCGATGAAATAGAAGAAGACCAAGCCGTTGTAGAAGTGATGACCGATAAAGCAGTGGTAGAAATACCTGCTAAAAACGCGGGCACAGTGCATCGTCTTTATTACGCGCAAGGTGATATAGCGAAAGTGCATAGTGCATTGTTTGCGCTAGAAGTTGCCGGTGAAGTCACAACCACTAGCGGTACTAATGACGATTCACCATCGGCAAACAACAATGCTTCAAGCGTTGCATCTCAAAGTTCAGTGAACACGCAAACAAACGGTTCAAGTCAGCAATCAGCGCAAGTTGCTCCTTCAAAGTTCAGCGACGGCGAATACGAGCCACCTATTGCTATAGAAGGTAAGGTGTTGGCTAGCCCCGCGGTAAGACGTGTTGCAAGAGAAAAGAATATCGACCTTTCTTCTGTGGAAGGTTCGGGTAAAAAGGGGCGGATCCTTAAGTCTGACGTGTTGAATCTACAACATTCGAATGTTGACACGTCGTCTCAAAATACATCATCTTCTGCGCCAAGCTCATCTACCGCAGAAAAAGGTGATTTGAATAGCACAAGCACTGTGCTTAAAGGCAGCGTTAGAACAGAAAAAGTACGCGGTATTCAGGCAGCTATGGCGAAGCAAATGTCGGCTTCAGTCTATACTATCCCACACTTCACAGTCAGTGACGAGTTAGTAATGGACAACCTGATGTCGCTACGCAAGCTGCTTAAACCTGAATTTGAAGCGAAGAACGTAAAACTCAGCTTTATGCCGTTTTTCGTTAAAGCAATGTCGTTGGCACTTAATGAATTCCCTGTGATTAACAGTCAGCTTAACGAAGACGCCACTGAAATAAGCTACTTCGCAGACCACAATATTGGTTTTGCAGTAGACTCTAAAATTGGTTTGCTTGTACCGAATATTAAGCGCGTTCAAGACCTCTCGCTTTTAGATATTGCTGTTCAGATGCAGGATATTATCGAGCAAGCCAGAGCAGGGCGCGTGGCTGGCGAGCACCTTAAAGGCGGTACGATTAGTATCTCTAATATTGGTGCTATAGGTGGTATTACCGCAACGCCAGTAATCAATAAGCCAGAAGCAGCCATTGTTGCTCTCGGTAAAACGCAGAAACTTCCGCGCTTTGACGATGAAGGTAACGTTAGCGCGCAAAATATCATGGCGGTTAATTGGTCCGGCGATCACCGTATTATTGATGGTGCGACTATGGTGCGATTCAATAATCTATGGATGAGTTACCTAACTCAGCCAGAAAAAATGTTGATGCACCTTAAGTGATATCATTCAAAGCAATTTGATTTGCAGTAGCAATATTTTAAAAGGGCCAATAGAAAAACTATTGGCCCTTTTTTTGTTTTGTATACCTCAAAGCGCGATGGCGTTATGATATCGCAATATAAACAAACAAGAATTTTACTGAGGTTTTGTGCTTAGTTATCAACACGCCTTTCATGCGGGCAACCACGCTGATGTCATCAAACATCTTTGTTGGATTGGCGTTATCAACGCATTAAAGAAAAAAGATAAACCTTTCACCCTTTTCGACACACACGCAGGCGCAGGCACGTACGATCTAACCGACGCCATGTCGTCAAAAAATAAAGAATACGAGACAGGTATTTCTCGTTTACTTTCAGATGACAAATGCGCTCAGGACTTGTCGAGCTTGTTGGCCGACTATCTATCGTTGTGTGAACCTTTTTTCGCGCAGCAGCAGTATCCGGGCTCACCGGCAATAAGCGCAAAAGCGAAAAGGGATGGTGATAATTTACACCTAATGGAACTTCACCCTGCGGAATTCGATAAATTAGACAGCAATGTATCCCGTTTACGTACCCGTAATAGCCACGTCCATAAACGCGACGGGTACGAAGGGCTTCGTGCACTTACGCCACCTAAACCCAATCGCGGTGCTATTTTAATCGACCCCCCTTACGAGCGCGCGAATGAATATAACGACCTTGTTAAAGGTGTGGAGCAGGTATTCAAACGCTGGCAGCAGGCACAAATCGTAGTGTGGTATCCACTACTTTCAGAGAGAGCTGGCGCCAAAAGTGGTGCAAGTGAAGCTATGTGTGAAAAGCTTGCAGCAATGGGTAAACCCTGTTTTAAAGCAGAAATATGCGTGGAAGAAAATACCGCTGATGCCGGAATGTATGGTTCGGGCGTATTCGTTTTGAACCCGCCTTGGCAGCTAGATACTAATTTAAAAAGCGCGTTAGAAAGCGTTGTTGGTATGCTAGGTGAAAATGAAGCAGGTTATCACGCTACAGCGCATGTTACCTGGATAAACGAAGATAATTGATTGCTGTGCAGTTTAACAATGGTAAGCGTATCGCTGCTGATTAATCTGTTTCAAAAAGTCACTAAAAGCGTGAAGTAAAAAACATGTCGCAACTCAAAGGCCTAAAACATTTCTATATACCCGATGAGCAGTCGATATATCTGCTATCTCATGCGGATGCGAAAAAACTAAAAGACTGGGTAAACCTTTGTATCTCGCAGTTAGAAGGGTTGGGGTACAGTGACATCGAACTTTTAGGGAAAGGAGCCTTTGGGTTTGCGTTTGCAGGGAACGCGCCAAGCGGTGAATCACGGGTATTTAAGTTTTCGCGAATAACGTTGCCGCAGCATGTGCAAGATAGACTAGAAGAGGAAGCTTTTATGCTTTCTCACGTTAATCATGAGTTTGTACCGCGGTTTATTGAATATCAACAAATACGCAAACAATCCATCTTAGTTATGGGGCGAGCACCCGGCGAAGACCTAGAAAAAGTCAGCTTGAAAACAGGCCCACTTTCGCCCCGTATTATCGTCAAAATTGCAGTGCAGGTCGGCGAACTTTTATCCAGTTTTCGCCAATACAGTGAAAATGGAGAAATTAAACCCATTGTGCACGGAGACATAAAGCCCTCGAATCTGGTTTGGGATGCCGAAAATGAATCGGTTGGATTGATTGATTGGGGCTCTTCAGTGTTCGCACAGACTGACATCACTGGGCAATATGTAGGTAACAATGTAATGGATTTAATGTCGGGTGAACTGCATCAAACTAATGCTCGACTTGGCGATGTTTATTTTATTGGCGAGGAGCAGCTTAATGGCGCACTCTCCAGCCCCCGCTTCGATGAACAAGGCTTGGCCAGTACATTATATGCATTGGCATCAGGGCAATCGTGTCGTTACGGAAGCAAGGTTATTACACCTTCATCCCTTGGTCTTCCTAAAATGCTTGCTAATATCCTTGAGCACATGCTCAGTGAAGATCCAGAAAAGAGAAGGCAGGGCGGAGATTACCTGTTTAATCATCTCCACGTTTTGAAGAATATGGTTTTCACTCAAGACAAGCCAACGCAATATACACCGTTAATCCCTACATGGCTGGCCCACACTCAGAACCGTGCTGATATTGAAACCGTTGTTTACAGCTCTCGAAAATCTTACCTACGCCAACAGGCAAGACTCTCTGACTCGTTAGATGAAAAAGACGTAGAGGAACTTCGTTATATAGACGATGCGCAATTTGACCGCTACTACAAAAACTATCTACAAGGCATGGGGGATACCGAAAAAGCATTTGTTTCTGCAATAAGCAGACTAGGCCGTTACCCTGTAGTTGGCGGTATGGCTGTGCGCTGGGAGCCAGAAGGTATATATGTCGATTCAAGCTTGAACTTATATGATGAATCAATGAAAGCAGCGTTTGATTTAGCAGTGAATAATGTCATTAATTTAGCAAGGGCTATTCACAAGCCCGCGGTGTTCAAATGTTGTATGTTCAACGCCAAAAACACGCTGCACATTGAACGCGAAAGTGAAGATGAAGAATTTAAACCTGCCGGCGCCATGTTTATTCCCTACGAGCTATCACGGGTTTCTGCACAAAAGGATGAAAGCCGGACTCACTCATATTTCGAAGATGGCGATGATCCGGACGAACTATTAAAGCTGCCTCAGGAGATTATCGATACCATCGTTCAACTTAATACAATACATCACACTGGTTGTATTATATTTGAAGCATTACCGCGGCATTTGAAAATTCACAACTATTACACGTTGCTTGATCACAGCCAAGAAGAGCGCTTCCACGCATTATTAGCGCAACTCGTTCAGCAAATTCCCAAAATAAAAGGGCTAGGCATTTCAGGGTTTATGAAGTTACCCTATAAAGATACGCGCTTTTTCGAGCATAAAGCAAAATTGCCTGAAAAGTACTACCCGCGAAACCCAAAAGCAGTAATTGAAGAGAAAGTACAACATGTCTGAGATTAAACTATCGTCACTTTTTGAACTCGAAACAGTGGAGGCTGGCATCTATCGAGGTCAAAGCTGGGATTTAGGCTTCCGCGCCTTGTTTGGTGGACAAGTTTTGGGGCAAGCGTTAGCAGCTGCATACGAAACAGTGGAGGCTGGTAGAGTCGCACACTCATTCCACACTTATTTTTTACTACCAGGCGATGCTAAAAAGCCTGTAGTTTACGATGTTGAGGTAGTGCGAGACGGCAGAAGTTTCTCTGCTAGACGGGTTAAAGCCATTCAGGATGGTAGAAATATTTTCTACATGACAGCGTCTTTTCAGGTTCCTCAAGATGGCATGGAGCATCAAAACCCAACAATGCCAGATGTGCCTGCGCCGGAAGATGTGCAGTCTGACATTGAATTCTATGAAGCTAACTTCAATAAAATTGCACGGCCTATGCAAGAAGCGTTGAGCTATCATAAACCTGTAGATATTCGCACGGTAGATGCAGCTAACTCTTACCAGTCAGCGAAACGCGAACCGACGCGTTATATTTGGTTAAAAGCAAGAGACACAATGAATGCATCATTGACTGTTCATCAAGCTGCGCTTGCTTACGCATCAGATTATCATTTTCTCAGTACGTCGCTTCAACCACACGGTGTTGCGGTAACCGATAAATCACTTCGAATCGCAACGATAGACCATGCTATGTGGTTCCACCGCCCAATCAATATGAACGAATGGTTATTGTATGCAATGGAGAGTCCTTTTAGCGGAGGCTCTAGAGGTTTGGTACGCGGACAAATATTTAACCAAAATGGTGAACTTGTTGCGTCAACCATGCAAGAAGGATTAATGAGAAAAGTAGACGAATAGGGAGAGGGTAATGCGCTACAAATTAGGTTCTACATCACCGCTGGTTGATGAAAGTACGTTTATAGCGCCAGGCGCACATGTTATTGGTAATGTTGAACTCAAAGTGGGTTCAAGCGTTTGGTTCAATGCGGTTATACGCGGCGATATGGACAAGATAACCGTTGGTAAAAATACGAATATCCAAGATGGCAGCGTATTACACACCGATGCAGGTATTCCTTTAGTGCTAGGTGAAGGGGTAACAGTAGGACATAAAGTCATGCTTCACGGCTGCGAGATTGGTGACTATTCCTTGATAGGAATTAACGCTGTCGTATTAAACGGTGCAAAAATTGGAAAGTACTGCATCATTGGCGCTAACGCTTTGATAACGGAAAACATGGAAATTCCTGATTACAGTTTAGTAGTTGGAGCGCCTGGTAAAGTCATTAGAACATTTGATGAGAAGATCGAGCCCAAACTAAAAGCGTCCGCTGAACATTACGTAGATAACGCCAAAACATATAAGTCATCATTACAGCCAGTTGATAGCTGAAATTTAAGACTAGGCTGTTCGCGATATTTTGAATCCCCATAAAAAATGCCCAGAACAAACGTTCCGGGCCTAGGGGAATGGCTCATTGCTGAGCCGTGCGCTAACTTTTACACAGGAGAGTTTAAATAAAATCTTTTAAACGGACAATGAGTATAGAATACATTTGTTTAAATTATAAACAATTTTTGTGTGAATTTTATCTTACACTCTCAAAGTCAATTTAATTGTAGAACTTATACGTTAGTAATCAATGGACTAAAGACTGGTCGGATGTGGTGTTTTTTGAGTAAAAAGGTGTACAGTTTATATCCACATGTTGCACACATTTTATCCACGTGATGAAGCGTTGTTAATGTATACCCTTGTTAAATATATAGACATACTTTCATTCATGTAAGTTATGTTGAAAACAGACGGTTGTACCATGCCATTATCCTTGTAGTATGACGTCAACGTTCATGCTAAATATGCGTGATACTGACTCTAAAAACAGGCTCTTACATTAATACGAGGATGGATTATGCAATCATTTTCTACTTTTATTCCCCCTGAACGGACTTTGATGGGTCCAGGACCATCCGATGTTAACCCCAGAATTCTAAACGCCATGGCGAGACCCACCCTGGGTCATCTCGATCCATTATTCATTGAGTTAATGGACCAAACCAAACAGCTTTTACAATATGCATTTAAAACTGACAATGCACTTACTATGCCTATTTCTGCTCCGGGCTCAGCAGGAATGGAGGCATGTTTTGTTAATCTTGTAGAACCAGGCGATAAGGTACTCGTGTGTATTAACGGCGTATTTGGCAATCGAATGGTCGAAAACGTAGAGCGTTGTGGTGGTGAGGCTATTACCGTCAACAATACATGGGGCGAGCAAACTGACCTTAATGTGGTAGAAGACACCCTTAAAGCCAATCCGGATATTAAGATCCTTGCCTTTGTTCACGCAGAAACATCTACGGGCGTACGCAATGAAGCCAAAGCGCTTTGTGAGCTGGCTAAAAAGTATGATTGTCTTAGCATTGTTGATGCAGTTACCTCTCTAGGAGGTATCGAGTTAGATGTTGACGGTTGGAGCATTGACGCTATTTATTCAGGTTCACAGAAGTGTTTGAGTTGCGTGCCGGGTATCTCTCCTGTTTCATTTAGTGAAAGAGCAGTTAACGTTATTCAAAACCGAAAAACGAAAGTGCAAAGCTGGTTTCTAGACATGAACTTGATTGTTGGTTATTGGGGGCAGGGCGCCAAGCGTGCCTACCACCATACCGCACCTGTCAACAGTATGTACGCTATGTACGAAGCACTTCTGATTTTAAAAGAAGAAGGCTTAGAAAATGCGTGGCAGCGTCATGCATTGGGTCATGATAAACTTGCGCAGGGTCTAAGTGAACTTGGGTTAGAGCTAACGGTAGACAGTGCTTATCGTTTGCCTCAATTAAATGTAGTTAAAATTCCAGACGGCGTAGACGATGCTGCCGTTCGCAAGCAATTGCTTGAAGATTTCAATTTAGAAATAGGCGCCGGTTTAGGCGAGCATGCCGGTAAAGTATGGCGAATCGGTCTTATGGGATACGCATGTAAACCCCGTAATATCGATCACTGCCTTGCAGCGTTGCGCACTGTGCTTAAGTAAAAAGCCTAGAGCCTTTTAATCTTTTCAGTCAACACGTTCAGCGAGATGCTTAGCTGAACGGTTGGCTTTTAACCATTTAGCATATAAAACCAATTTTACATCGCGCTTTGATACCAGTCCGCATAGATCATTACCCACTCAGCGAGATTTAAAATGTTCGTAATCGCGGCGCGCTACCGCAGGTATAGTGGTTCAACATCAAGTTGACTGGTATTGTTTATCCATTTTTGGGTCTTGCCTCATAAAAAGCACATCTCGGCGAAGTTATATCTCTTCTATTTTCAGTTCAGTGCTAAGATTTCTTTTGTTGCGTATATTCATAAACTATTCAGTTTTAAACATTTATCCTTTCGGTAACGTAATTAAAAGGCACCATAAAAAAGGAATCTCTATGAAAATGATCACGCGTACCAATACTTATTCGACAGCTAAAAGTGTAGTTAAAAAAGCATTGTTAGCATCATCATTTATTGCCTTATCTGCACCTATGGTTTCTGCACAGGCCGCACAAGAAGCGGTGATAAATGTGCAAGGCGTAGGAGCGGTAGAAGTGACACCAAACGCATATTCAGTCACACTCGTTGTTGAAGAAGAAGGTAATACAGTAGGTAAACTGAACACTCAGCTTGATTCGGACCTGCGCTCTATTGTTAAGTTCTTGCTTAATCAAGGCATAAATGAAAAGCACATTCAGAGTATGCAAGTACGCTTACAACCTCGCTATATCAATACGCCTCAAGGCCGTCAGCAAGAAGGTTTCACGTTGTCACGAGATATCACCGTCACATCTACTGACCTTGAAACTTATGACAAAGTATTAGATGGCGTGCTTAAACGAGGTGTTGATCGCATACAACAATTCAACTTTATTTCAATTGGTGAAGGCGATGCCTATCAAAAAGCACTTATTTCTGCGGTAAAAGACGCAAAGCAACGTGCACAGTTATTAGCAAAAGAATTAGAGATTGAAGTAGGTGAAGTTGTTGCAATCTCAGAATCTGGTGGCAATATGCCGATTCCAGTAATGCGCGCCGAAGCTTTTGCCAAAGACATGTCTATGTCTTTACCTGGCCAAGAGCGCATAGAAGCGCGTGTTAATGTGTCTTTTAACATTGTTCAATAGCAGGAAATTCGTTTGAAAGAACAACAGTACGGTCAGTTAATAAACCAAGCAAAGAGCTTGGTTTCTGGCGAGCACGATCTTATCGCTAACATGGCAAATATAAGTGCGCTGCTTTTCAATAGCCTCGAAGAGGTGAATTGGGCAGGTTTTTACCTTTATAAAGAAGAGCAGTTGGTACTCGGTCCATTTCAGGGGCAACCAGCATGTATTCGCATTCCACTTGGAAAAGGCGTTTGCGGAACGAGTGCAAGTACCAGAACTGTTCAGCGTATAGCAGACGTTCATCAGTTCGAAGGACACATTGCCTGCGATGCTGCGTCAAACTCTGAGATTGTTGTTCCACTAGTGCTAAACGATGTGCTGGTTGGCGTACTTGATATCGACAGCCCTGTTTTTGAACGCTTTACCGAAGAAGACGAAAAAGGGCTCGTTGAAATTGCTCAAATTCTTATGGATTCGCAGAAATAATTATGAAATCCAGTGTTGATATTCACGTTGTTTTATCCACGTATGAGGATATGGAAGACTTTCATGATGACCCAGATGAGGCATCTGAACGTTTAAACTTTATCTTACATGCGGTGTATGACAATGCAGAAGAAGATATTGAAACACAGCGTTTAGAGCAAATTTTGCACTACGCATGGGAATCTTGGCAACAAGATAAGCATTTATTAGAAATAGATGACGACGAATTGCTTGATTGGGTTGACCACACGCTGGCAACTTGGGATGATGCAAGTAACGATGAAATCTCCTGAATAATTTAGAAAGTTAATGGAATCACCAGAGAAGTTTACCAACAGTAAGGAAGTGATAGCTTTCCTTGCAGAGACCTTTCCGAAATGCTTTAGCATTGAAGGCGAGGCCCGCCCACTTAAGATCGGTATTTTTCAAGATCTTGCCACACGTTTAGAAGAAGAGGAACGCGTTAGCAAAACCTTACTTCGTTCTACACTACGACATTACACCAACAGCTGGCGCTATCTTCATAGCATCAAAGAAGGTGCAAACCGTGTAGATTTAGACGGCGTTGAAGGCGATGCAATTGAAAAAGAACACGCTGATCACGCGCAGCAGCAGTTAGAAGAAAGCAAAGCAAAAGCAGCTGAAAAGCGCAAAGCTAAGCTAGCTCAGCAGCCTAAGCGAAAAGATAAACGTCAATTTAATCGTCCAAAAGGTGAAAAATCTGCAAATTCGGACCATGCTGATACTAAGCGCGGAACTAAACCGAAAAATAACAGACCAAACAATACACCACCTGCGAAATTGACAGATAGCGATTTACAGCAAGGTACGCAAGTTACCGTTAAATTAGGTAAAGCACCTATGCCTGCAGTAATTACCGAAGTAGCTAAAGATGGCATTCACGTTCAATTAGACTCAGGCATGGTAGTTAAAGTAAACGCAGACGCTTTACGTTTGGCACGCTCCAAGAGGTCGTAAAATATGAGAGACATCCTTCGAATTTCCATCGCCAGTGCTTTTCTTACCGTTGGGGTAGGAGCAGGCGCAGTTACGTCAACACCAGAGGTAGACGAGCTTCCCATTTTACAACAGGAATCTCAACACAGTGTTGCAGCTAAGCGAGTAAGCGCACTCTTTACCAGGGCGCACTACAAGGAAATTTCGTTGGATGATGCACTCTCAGCTAGAGTTTACCAGCGCTTCATCGATTCATTAGATCACAATAAACAAGTGTTATTGCTGTCTGATGTTGTGGGTTTTGAGAAATACCGCACATTGTTTGATGATGCGCTGAGTAAAGGCAACCTCTCTGTTGCCTATGATATGTATAACGTAAGCGCAAAACGACGCATTGAGCGTTATGAATTTGCACTTGCACTGTTAGAAAAAGGCCCGTTCGACTTTGAAAAAGAAGGCGATAAGTTTTTTTACGACAGAGAAGATGCTGAATGGCCAGCTAATAAAGCTGAGCTGGATGAAATTTGGCGTCAACGCGTTAAATACGACGCGTTAAATCTAATACTTGCAGACAAAACATGGGAAGAGGCGAAAGAACTTCTTACCAAACGCTATACGCGAGCGATTAAGCGCACTAAGCAAGCAAAGAGCGAAGACGTTTTTCAAACTGCAATGAATGCATTCGCACGTACAATTGAAGCTCACACCAGTTACTTATCTCCGCGTAACGCTGAACGTTTCCAAATGGACATGAACTTGTCGTTCGAAGGTATTGGTGCGGTTTTGCAAAGCGAAGATGATTACACGGTAATCAAAAGCGTTGTACCTGGCGGTCCTGCAGACGAGTCTGGCGCAATAAAACCAGAAGATAAAATTGTTGGCGTAGCACAAGACGACGAAGAGTTTGTTGATGTGATTGGTTGGCGATTGGACGAAGTGGTTGAGTTAATTAAAGGCCCGAAAGGAAGTACTGTTCGTCTACAGGTTGAAAAAGGAGCCACGGACGCGAAAACCACGTCGGTAGTTAGCCTTACTCGCGATAAAATTAAGTTAGAAGATCGCGCAGCCAAATCGGAAGTATATGTGCCAGAGACTGGTCCTCACGCGGGTGAACCTCTAGGTGTAATCACCATTCCAAGTTTTTATAACAACCTTAGTATGGATGTTGCAAAAGAAATAGAAAGCTTGAAAGCGCAAAACGTTAAAGGCGTTATCGTAGACTTGCGCGGTAATGGCGGTGGTTCTCTAACCGAAGCAACGTTACTTACTGGCCTATTTATCGAAAAAGGCCCGGTGGTTCAAATTCGATACGGTCAAAGCAAAGTTAGCGTTAACCGTGATACAGATGGCGAAGTGGCTTACGATGGCCCGTTAACCGTATTAGTTGACAGATATAGCGCATCTGCTTCAGAGATTTTTGCGGCAGCGATGCAAGACTACAACCGTGCTCTCATCGTAGGTGAACAAACCTTCGGGAAAGGGACAGTGCAGCAGCATCGCGGTTTAGGTAAAATTTATGACCTTTACGATAACCCATTAGGTAGTGTTCAGTTTACTATCGCCAAGTTCTATCGCATTGACGGCGGCAGTACCCAGCATAAAGGCGTTATTCCTGACATTCTTTATCCATCGGCGGTTGAACCAGCTGAATGGGGAGAAAGCCAAGCGGAAAATGCGTTGCCATGGGACAGTATCAATCGCGCTAACTATACGACGTTTGCAGACGGTACTGCTGCGCTTGATGTTTTAACAGCGAAGCACAACAAACGTATTTTACAAGATCCTGAGTTTTCTTATATCCAAGACGACATAAAGGAATATAAGGAAAATAAAGACAAGAACTTCATCTCATTAGTTAAATCTGTACGTGAAGGCGAGAAGAAAGAGGCGGAAGAGAAGTCGCTTGCTCGTGCTAACGAACGTTTACAGCGATTGGGAATGGAAACTGTCACAACATTGGACGACCTACCTGAAGATATGGAAGAATTAGATCCATTCTTGGACGAGGCAGCCAATATTACTTTCGATATGATCGAAACAGGCCGTTACGCTATCACAAGAAATTAAGTGATTAGAAAAAAGGGCTGGTCTAGGGCCAGCCCTTTTTTTGTGTCTATAAATTATTAAAACAATAATAAAGGGAAATAACATGGCTATCAGAGGCGAATTTTCCTCTCGAATAGGGTTCGTGCTAGCAGCGGCAGGCTCGGCAGTAGGACTAGGTAATATTTGGGGCTTTCCTACAAAGGTAGCAAGTAACGGTGGCGCAGCATTTGTTCTCGTATACTTACTGCTGGCTTTTGTACTCGCTTATCCCGTACTTATGGCAGAACTTATAATCGGTCGTAGTTCACGTTCGAATATGGTTGACGCTTTAGGTAAAATATCAGGCAATTTCGTCGGAAGGCTAACGGGCATTTGGGGCTGTGTTACCGTGTCACTTATCCTTGCATTCTACGCTATTGTAGGCGGATGGATGCTGGTTTATTTCGCCGATGCAGCCGTAAGCATGGTGGGATTTACGAGTGCTAGCGACTGGCTACTCACTTCATCAGTTACGCGTAACATTATTTTCTGCTTCTTATTCATGGGCTTAACTGCATTTATCGTTGTCGGAGGTGTAAAGTCCGGCATTGAGAAGTGGTCGGTGCGTTTGATGCCTACATTGGTTATTCTCATTCTTGCACTGATTGTTTATGTGAGCCTACAGCCTGGTGCCGTAGAAGGTTGGTCAGCATATTTAGTACCTGACTTCTCTCGCGTTCTAGACCCAGACTTATTAATTAACGCCATGGGACAAGCCTTTTTCTCAATGTCTTTAGGTGTGGGTACCATGCTGGTTTATGGTTCATACTTAAGTAAAAATGAAAATCTACCTAGCATTGGTGCGTCGGTAGCGCTTGTCGATATCGGTGTTGCGGTTATTGCGGGTATGCTTATTATCCCGGCCATGTACGTTGCATTAAACAACGGCGTTGAAATCTTCACACCTGAAGGCGCGTTAATCCAAGGTGACACGCTGATTTTCAAAGTACTACCAGCACTGTTTGATACCATTGGTAGCGTAGGTCTTTTCGTTGCTTTTACCTTTTTCGCGCTAATGGCGATTGCTGCCGTCACGTCTTCAATTTCAATGTTGGAAGTTCCCGTTGCGTTTATGGTAGAAAGTAAAGGTCTTCAACGTAAAAAGGCCGTGTTATTAATGGCATCGGTCATCTTTGTATTAAGCTGCATCATCATTTTAAATTTTGAAACCTTGTTCGGCTTTGTTATCGCATTAACTACCGAGTATAGCCAACCGTTACTAGGACTCGCCTTGTGTATTTTCGCAGGTTGGGTGTGGCGCAGAGATGCAATACTCGATGAACTTAAACAAGGTGATCAGTTTGCTGAACACAGCATTTTCTGGAAGATTTGGCCTTGGTACGTACGCTTTGTGTGTCCCGTTATCATTGCGCTTATGTTCTACCGCTCAGCCTTCTAAAGCATTCTGGTAAAAAGCGGACAGCACGCTTAACGCGTTACAAATACAATAATAAGGTTTTAAAAAACGACAATGACGAATAAAGAAATAAAAACGCCGTCACTTCTCGATGCAATGCTTCCTATTCTTGCGTTAGTCATAATGATGGGAAGCGCAGTTTATTTGTTTGCCGATAACTCTTCTTACGGCCCAAACCAAATTGCACTTCTTTTAGCGATGGGCTTAGCTGCTATCATTGGAATGAAAAATGGCTACAGCTGGAAAACTATCGAAAAGGGCATTGTAGACGGTATCTCAATGTCTTTAGGTGCTTGCTTAATTCTGTTAGCGGTAGGTTCTCTTATTGGCACATGGATGCTAGCCGGAACCGTGCCTACGCTTATCTATTTCGGTTTAGAGTTGCTTAACCCCTCGTTTTTCTATGCTGCCGCTTGTCTGATTTGTGCGGTTGTTGCAATGAGTATAGGTAGTTCTTGGACTACCGCGGCGACTGTGGGTGTTGCGCTAATGGGGGTTTCTGCAGGCATGGAAATGTCGGCAGCCATAACCGCCGGCGCAGTAGTATCAGGTTCGTACTTTGGCGATAAAATTTCGCCCTTATCTGAAACAACAAACTTAGCGCCTGCCGTTGCGGGCACGGATTTATTTGAGCACATCCGTTACATGCTTTGGACGACGATTCCGAGCTTTGTTATTGCGCTTATTCTATTTACAGTACTGGGCTTTAGTGAAGTGGGTGAGGCCAAAGCAGAACGCATTGAGCAGATGCAACTTTTGTTAAACGAGTCTTTTGACTTAGGTTGGCATTTGTTAATTCCCCTTGTCGTTTTGCTCACCTTAGCGATTAAAAAGATGCCTGCGTTTCCAGCTGTTTTTATCGGCGCTTTGTTAGGTGGAGTCTGGGCAGTTGTATTCCAGTGGGATGTGGTTACTTCTATGGCAAATGGTGACGACTCGGTGAATGTAGGCGCGTTGAAGGTAGTTTGGACTGCGCTATTCGATGGCGTAAGCTTCTCAACACCTGACGAGAACTTAAATAGCTTACTTTCTCGTGGTGGCATGTCTTCTATGTTAAATACCATTTGGTTGATCATCTGTGCAATGTCCTTTGGTGCCGTATTAGAGCGTGTTGGCCTATTAAAGCGTGCAGTTTCTGCCATATTAATTGGTGCAAAATCCGCAGGGGATATGGTGAGCAGAACCATTCTTACTTGTTTTGGTACCAACCTTGTTACTGCAGATCAGTATATTTCAATCGTGATGCCAGGCCGTATGTACAAAGAAGAATTCAAAAAGCGCGGTTTAGACCAATTGAATCTTTCTCGAAGCCTTGAAGACGGCGGCACACTTACGTCTCCACTTATTCCTTGGAACACCTGTGGTGCTTACATGCACAGTGTTTTATTAGTCAATCCATTTGATTACGTATTCTATGCATTCTTCAACGTAATCAACCCGATCCTTGCCGTTATTTATGCGTATTTAGGTATTAAGATTTTACGTATTACGCCACCGCATGTTGAAGTAAACAGCAAAGATACGGTTTAACACAGAGTTCCAATTAAACCCACGTAGGCTTTCTTCCAGGAGGATCTATGTCAGTTCAAGCTAAACGCCGGGCGGATTACCAGCCGCCCGCTTTTTCAATAGCGACAGTTGACCTACATATAACGCTACACCCAACGCAAACCAAAGTTATCAGCACGTTGTCCGTCACTCGTAATGGCGCGCACGATAGTCCTTTAGTACTTGATGGCGATAATTTATCGCTAGATTCTATTTCTATTAACGGTACGCATCTATCTGATAATGAATACACGGTAACAGATAGCGCTTTAAGCGTAGTTACTGAACTTGATGAGTTCGTCTTAGAAATTGCCAATACCATTGCCCCTGAGCACAACAAAGCGCTGGAAGGCTTGTATTTATCAGGTGGTGCCTATTGTACGCAGTGTGAAGCGGAAGGGTTTCGTCGCATTACGTACTTCATGGACCGCCCGGATGTTTTGTCGGTCTACACAGTGACGGTAGTTGCCGACAAATCAGTACCGATGCTTTTGGCCAATGGCAACCCAGTGGACAAGGGCGAAGTTGACGAAAATACGCATTTTGTTAAATGGCACGATCCACATCCAAAACCTTGCTACCTTTTTGCTCTAGTTGCCGGTGACTTCGATTTACTTACCGATAGCTACACCACCACTAGCGGTAAAGAGGTTGCGCTAGAACTTTATGTTGATAAAGGCAAAAAGTCTCAAGGCATTTTCGCATTAGAATCTCTCAAACGGGCGATGAAGTGGGACGAAGATGTGTTCGGGTTAGAGTACGACTTAGATATCTACATGATTGTTGCCGTCGATTTCTTCAATATGGGAGCGATGGAAAACAAGGGCTTAAATGTATTTAACAGTAAGTTTGTTTTAGCCGATCAAAAAAGTGCCACCGACGATGACTTTTTCAATGTTGAGTCGGTTATCGCGCACGAGTACTTTCACAACTGGACTGGCAACCGTGTTACTTGTCGCGATTGGTTCCAGCTAAGCCTTAAAGAGGGGCTTACTGTATTTAGAGACCAACAGTTCAGCGCTGATATGACTTCGGCGTTAAGTAATCGTATAAAGCACGTTCGTGTTATGCGAGAACACCAGTTTGCAGAAGATGCGAGTGCAATGAGTCATCCAATTCGTCCAGAAGAAGTCATTGAAATGAACAACTTCTACACGGTGACGGTTTATGACAAAGGCGCTGAAGTTATTCGCATGTTCCACACATTATTGGGGCCTGACGGCTTCAGACGTGGTATGGACGAGTACTTTAGAAGACACGACGGTCAGGCTGTCACCTGTGATGACTTCATTTCAGCAATGCAGTCTGCTACTGATTTAGATTTAACCCAGTTTACCCGCTGGTATAGTCAATCTGGTACGCCAGTGATTTCTGTCGAGCACAGCACTGAGGTCGATGATGATGGCATTGTTAAGCATAGCTTCACATTGTCGCAGCACACACCTGCAACCTCTGATCAGAAAGAAAAGCTTCCTCTATATATTCCTGTAAATATCGAGATTATTGATGATGAGGGGAAAAGCTATACAGACAACGAGTCGTTAATTCAAAACGGCATGGTCATTTTAAAAGATGATTCTATGCGTTTTACTGTAGAAGCCAAAACTACTAATTTAACACCTGTAGTATTGGGTAACTTCTCAGCGCCAGCGAAAGTAGAAAACCCATTGGGGACAGAGTCTTTACTTACTATATTTAAGCATGCGAAGGATCCATTTAATCGTTGGGATGCAATGCAAACGTTGTATGACCGCTGTGTGAAGCAATTAGAGGAATCGCCGGGGTCTGGTATCAGCAATGAAATCTGGAACGGTATCAAGCAAGCTATTGCCCAAGAGCAGAACAACCTTGAATTGCTGAGTGAATGTTTAGTCATACCTTCGTTTGAGACTCTGTGTCAAAGCCGAAGCAACATAAACGTTTCCGCACTTTCGAAAGCGAGAAAAGCGTTTTGCGACCAGTTTGCTCGCGCACTCGAAAAAGAACTAAAACACGTCTTCGAAAATATCGAGAAAAGCGCGTATCGCTACACGCAAGAAGCGGTGAATCAACGTCGCTGCAAAAATGTCGTGCTTGCACACTTAGCGCGGTTACCCCAACACGAGCATATTGTGGTTTCTCAGTTTGAAACCGCTGATAATATGACAGATACGCTAGGCGCGTTGAGAAGCGCACCACACTGTAGCGCCACCACTTTCGACAGTTTGATGGCTCAGTTTGAGGAATCGTGGAATCATGACCCGCTTGTGTTAGACAAATGGTTCGCTCTCCACGCTACACAAAATCGAGACGATATCTTTGCGACTATTACAATGTTATGTGAGCACCCTCAGTTCGCAATGAGTAACCCGAACCGTGTTCGTTCTGTTATTGGTAGCTTCGCTTTCTATAACAGCGAAAGGTTTCATGCACTCGATGGCAGTGGATATAAATTTGTAACCGACTACTTACTTAAGCTCGATGCGGTCAACCCACAGGTTGCCGCCCGTATTGTAACGCCACTGACGCAATGGCAGGGCTTTGCAAGCGAGCATCAGGTTCATATGAAGCAACAGCTTGGCCGTTTGCTTAATCACAAAGGTTTAAGTAAAGATTTGTTTGAGAAAGTAAGTAAAAGCCTTGCTTATGACAAGCATTAACCAAACTGACTCGGTTTTTTACTTTTCAATAAATGCACCTTACAAGCAATGTGAGGTGCTTTATGTTCCATCTATGCCAGATGTGGTCATGGTCAGTGAATCAGGCCTAAGCGTCCAGGTACCGACCAACCGGCTCAGGCAATTTGTTACGTCTAATGGTATTAAAGGTCGTTTTAGGATGATTATTGATGCCAACAAAAAAATAAAATCTTTTGAAAGGCTCGCATAGAGCCTTTTTTGTACGCGACGAATTACTCTTTGGTATACGAGCTTTCACCACTCCCATACGTGACACTTATGCGTTTTCTTTTGTCATTGAGCGTTCCAAAATACTTAACGCAACAGTTCTGCAATATTTCTGTACATTTTTCCTGCAAGTTTATAAATGCCTTTTATATTCACAATAAAGCAATAACTATTTGATACGACTAATGTTGTAAATTTTGTTAACTGGTAGGATTAGTTCTTGCGGTTATGGCAAAATGATGTAATGATTTTGTTAATCGTTATGGTTGGTCATGATGTCACGTATTAAGTCACATCGACTTGGGAGTATAAAAATATGAAAAACGGGCCTAGCGCTTTTAAGATATCACCGGTAGCAGCGGGAGTTCTCTCACTGCTGGGTGCTGCTGCAGTACCAGCACACGCTGCGAATTGGCAAGTGGGTGATGTAAATATTTCTTTAGATTCAACATTTACATTAGCTACAAGTATTCGAACAGAGGCAAGAGATTACGACCTTATAGGTAACAGTAACCATCCTCAATTCGACTGGAGCGGTTATCACGCAGCTTTCAATCCTTTATACCCAAGTGGCGACGTGTGGGGTTTAGCAGATGGCGGTTATTCCACCAATGGTGACCTTGGTAACCTTGCACACGATCCAGGTGACGCGTTTGCAACGCAAATTTCAGGTACTCATGAATTAGATATCAATTTTGGCGACTATGGTTTCTTCGCCCGTGGTTTTTGGTTCTACGACTTTGAGCAAATGGACGGCGACCGTCCATACTCTAACCCAATAACGGGTAACCAATACGACTTGTGTCAAGACCCTGAAGCAGAAGACCTACTGTGTACCGATGTACGTCTTTACGACGCATTCTTCTATGGCGACTGGTGGATTGGCGACAAACCACTTACGCTTCGTGTAGGCCGTCAGGTGATCAGTTGGGGTGAAAGTACATTCATCCAGCACGGTATTAACACAACGAACCCTGTTGATGTAACACGAGCTCGTGCTCCAGGTGCAGAACTTAAAGAAGTATTCCTTCCAGTAGGGATGGTGTACGCGTCTTTAGGTTTGACTGACACAGTGAGTATTTCTGGTTATTACCAGTACGAATGGGAGCGCAGCTGGCTTCCTGTTTCTGGCAGTTACTTCGCGGGCAACGACTTTGCAGGTGAGGGCGGTCAACGCCAAAACGTCCAACTTGGTTTCAGTGGTAACCCAGACATCGACTTAGATCACCTTCTCACTGCGTTAAACGGATACGGTGATTTACTTCGCTCTGGCGCTAATCCAGAGGACATTTCGCAAGCCTACCTTGCTTATCCAACCAAAGTGGCTATCCGCGGTTTTTCTGACGCAGCGCACAACGACGCCGACGATCAGGGTCAATACGGTTTACGCTTGACGTGGTTTGCCGAGAATTTGAATGAAACAGAGTTTAGTTTCTATCACATCAATTACCACAGCCAACGCCCGCTTATTTCAGGTAAGACATCAGACTTTACTGCTGAAGGTATTGGCGCAGATCTCGCGTTCCTAGCATCTAATACCGTTACTCGCGACAACATCACTGAACTGGGTGCATTTACACAGTCAGAGTTCTTCTACCCAGAAGATATCAAACTTTATGGTATGAGCTTTAACACTAATATCGGTACTACGGCTCTTGCGGGTGAATTTGCCTATCGCGTAGATGAACCACTTCAAATAGATGATGTAGAATTACTTTACATGGGTATGCCTGAACAGTTAGCTAACGCAGGTCTACGTCCAGATCTTGAGGGAATCTCTCAGCTAAATAACATTGGTAGAGCGGTTGGCCCAGGTGAAACTGCAGAGGGTTTCCTTTTCTCTGATACATGGCAAATGCAGTTCACCGCGTCACATGTATTTGGTCCTAAATTTGGCTCTGACAATTTCGTGCTTCTAGGTGAAGTAGGTTATGTAAACGTTGTTGATATGCCAGACCCAGACGTAATTCGTTTGAACGCACCGGGTACTGCTCGCACACCGTCACTTGAACCAATTAACGGAAACTCACGTGAAGGCTTACATCAAGGTCTTTCAGACGGCCCTGAAACTAACCCATTTGCGACAGACGACGCGTGGGGCTATCGCTTATTGGCGGTTGCTGATTACAACTCAATATTTGCTGGTATGAACCTTCGCGTTCGCGGTACTTTCTCTCATGACGTTGAGGGTACTACGCCAGATCCATTATTCCTTTTCACAGAAGATGTTAAGTCTGCTGCACTTTCTTTCACGTTCGACTATTTAAGTAAATGGTCTGCAACGGCGTCTTACAGTGCGTTCTGGGGCGGCATTGGTACAACTAATGCGCTATCTGACAGAGACTTCATTTCATTTAACATCAAATACGCAATCTAAGAGTGGTTTTTATGATTAGAAAAGTAGGAATTATTGCAGCTGCCTTGTCACTGGCTTTATCTGGTGCAAGCGCTATGGCTAAAGTGTCTGAAGCAGACGCAAACAAATTAGGTAACGAACTTACGCCGCTTGGCGCAGAAAAAGCGGGTAATGCTGACGGCAGTATCCCAGCGTGGACTGGCGGTATTACTTCAGCACCAGCGGGCTACACAGTGGGTGATCACCATCCAGACCCGTACCCTGAAGATAAAGTGCTATTTGAAATCACGGCACAAAACTACAAAGAATACGCGGACTTTCTATCTGAAGGTCAGAAAAAGCTTTTCGAAGCTTACCCTGAAACCTTTCGAATGCCGGTTTACCCAACGCGTCGTTCTGCGTCTAATCCACAGTTTATCTACGATGCAACTAAGGTAAATGCAACTAGCGCTGAGCTATTAGACGGCGGTAACGGAATTAAAGGGGCTGTTCTCGGTATTCCGTTCCCAATTCCACAAAATGGTCTTGAAGCAATTTGGAACCATATACTTCGCTATCGTGGTGAAGCGGTTCAGCGTAATGGAGGTCAAGCTGCAGTAACAAATGGCGGTGATTACAACGTAATCGGTTTTGACGAGCAGTTATTAATTAAGTACGCAGAAGAAGGTGCTACACCAGAAAAGCTTACTGACGAAAACGTCCTTTTCATGTTTAAACAAAAAGTAACAAAGCCAGCTCGTTTGGCGGGTACAGCACTGCTTGTACATGAAACAGTTGACCAAGTAAAAGAGCCGCGTAAAGCATGGACCTACAACACGGGTCAACGCCGTGTACGTCTAGCGCCAAACATTGCTTATGATACACCTGGAACTGCAGCTGATGGCCTTCGTACTACCGATGACTTTGATATGTTTAACGGCTCACCAAACCGTTACAACTGGAAGTTAGTGGGTAAGAAAGAAATGTTCGTTGCATACAACAACTATGCACTTCATTCAGATAATGCGAAGTACGATGACATCTTAAAGCCAAACCACGTTAATCCAGACCTAACACGTTGGGAAAAACACCGCGTTTGGGAAGTAGAAGCCACATTGAAAGACGGTTTCCGTCATATTTATCAAAAGCGCGTATTCTTCATTGATGAAGATAGCTGGCAAGTTCAAGTTGCTGATATGTATGATAATCGTGGCGAACTTTATCGTGTTGGTGTAGCGTATGGGGTGAACTATTATGAAGTACCTACCCAGTGGTCTACGCTGGATGTGTACCATGACTTGAACTCACGTCGTTACCTGGCCATTGGCCTCGATAACGAAGAAGAGATGTACGACTTCACCGTACGCCCACGAGATGTGGAATTTACGCCTCAGGCGTTACGACGAGAAGGTATGCGCTAATCGCCTTACACAACAAACGGTTGGCAATTGCCAGCCGTTTTTGTATGCAGACAATTATAAATAGGGGGAATGGTTAATTATGAAAAAAACCATTGCAGCGTGCATTGCCGCCACTTTCGCAGTTAATTACTCTACAACTGCAATCGCCGAAGAAGCATTCATGGCACCATTGGTTGAGCAATCGGTTCTTTTGGACATAGACGCTGATACATTTGTCGTTATTGTCGGTGAACGCGGTCACGTGTTAGTTTCAGAGGATGGTGAGGCATTTACTCAAAAAGCCGTACCAACACAATCAACGCTTACAGCGACAACTGTTGTAGGCGACAATATTTGGGCAGTGGGCCACGACGCTGTCATTCTTCATTCTTCAGATAAAGGCGAGACGTGGGAAATACAAAATTTCCAACCTGACCTTCAGCGCCCATTTCTAGACGTTTTATTCTTCAACGAAAAGCAGGGGATTGCTACAGGTGCCTATGGCTTGTTCTATCGAACCTTAGACGGTGGAAAAACGTGGACGGCAGAACGTCATGCCAGTCTGCTTGACCCAATGGATCAAGAATACCTTGAAGATATTCGAAAAGAAGATGAAGACTTCTATCAGCAAGAACTTGAATCTATTTTACCCCACTTAAACAGAATTACCCTTGATGGTGATACGCTTTACCTAGCAGGCGAAGCCGGTCTGCTAGCCAAAAGTACCAATATGGGAGAATCGTGGGAACGGTATTACGTCGACTATACAGGATCGTTTTTCGATATTAAGCCGCTTGATGAAAATACCGTTCTAGCGGTTGGCCTTCGCGGAAATATATTTGTTAACAGAAACGAAGGTGAGTGGGAATACGTACAAACTTGCTCAACCAGCACACTAAATTCAATTCTAATTGGTTCTGAATCGAAGGTTTATGCTTTGGGTAACAACGGGATGATGGTAAGCGCACAGCGACCTTTACCCACCAGTATGCGAGACCCCTATGCAAACCTTTCAGATTGCGAAGCTGATGAAGGCATTGTCGTTTCACAAATTAAAGACAAAGCCGCGCTTCTTAATGCAACACAGTTCAATGGTAAGAATATTGCCGTTACTGCGAATGGCATTAAAACGTTGAATTTAAAATAGGGCAGTATAAAAACAATGACCCATTTTCTTGAAAAATTAGTATTCGGAAACCGTAAAATTGTCGTAGCCTTGTTTGCTATAGCCACAGTTTTCCTTGGTTACCAAGCTTCACAAATGCGCTTAGACGCAGGTTTTGAAAAGAACATACCGCTAAATCACGAATACATGAAAACGTACATTGAGCACCGCCAAGATTTTGGTGGCGCTAACAATATATTAGTTTCTGTGTGTGATAAAAACGATAACATCTACAATCAAAACTTCTTCGATACCTTAAAGAATGTTCACGACCAACTCTTCTTTATTAATGGGGTGAACCGTTCGTTAGTTATTTCGCTTTTCTCTCCTTCAACCCGCTTTACTGAAATTGTGGAAGGCGGCTTTGCAGGCGGGCCAGTCATTCCTGCCGACTTTAATTCTGCGAGCCCAGAAGCATTAGAGTTGGTGGCAGCTAACGTAGAAAAGGCAAACATCGTCGGAAGACAAGTATCCAGTGATTACAGCTGCGCAATGGTAACAGCACAATTGCTCGATATTGACCCGCAAACTGGCGAGCCTCTCAATACATTGGCGCTAGCAGCAGAGCTTGAAGAGCAGCTTCGCGGTCAATATGAAAACGAAAATACGTCTATTCATATAATTGGCTTTGCGAAAATGATTGGCGATGTGGCCGACGGTGCAAAAGACGTGTTGATCTTTTTCGCCATTGCTATCGCGATTACGGCCGTAATGGTGTATTTCTTCTCGCGCAGCATCATGCTTACGTTATTGCCATTAGTATGCTCAATCATTGCCGTTATCTGGCAGCTAGGCCTGCTTACTTCTATTGGCTTTGGTATGGACCCTATGTCAATACTGGTACCGTTTTTGGTATTTGCCATTGGTGTGAGCCATGGCGTACAAATGATAAACGCGGTAGAAAAACAAGCAGTAACCGGTATTGGTGCTAAACGGGCATCTATGGCGGCATTCAGAAACTTGTTGGTTCCAGGCGGAATTGCACTGTTATCTGATACGGTTGGCTTTATGACGTTATTGGTAATCGATATCGGCATTATTCGCGAGTTGGCGATTACGGCAAGTATGGGTGTAGCGGTAATCATTCTTACCAACTTGTTGCTGCTGCCTGTGCTGATGAGCTTCTTAAAACTTGACCAGAAATATGTCGAAAAATTCGCGGGTAAAGAAAACGCTAATTCGAAATTCTGGGAAGTCATCGCAGCTTGTTCACGTAAAAAGCCTGCGGCAATAATTCTTATCGTTACGGCTATCCTATTCGTGTTTGGTCATTTCCAAGCTCAGAATATGAAGATAGGGGACTTGCACGCGGGTGCACCTGCACTTCATGAGACGTCGCGATACAACCAAGACACTTTCCTTATTACCGACAAGTACGAAGTTACGGTCGATTACATTTCCATTTTGGTAGAAACTACGCCAGAGGCATGTACATCGCATAGCGTGATGAAGGCCATGGATGACTTCCAGTGGAAAATGGAAAACGTACAAGGTGTTCAATCGGCAGTATCGTTGGCCTCGGTAGCGAAAATTGTAAATGCAGGTTACAACGAAGGTAACGTCAAGTGGCAAGTCATTCCGCGCAACCAGCAAACCTTAGTTCAAGCTATTTCTCGTGTTCCAACATCATCAGGTCTATTAAACGGCGACTGCTCGGTCATGCCTATAATCCTGTTTATGGAAGATCATAAAGCTGAAACGATTTCTCGCGTCGTTGACGCCGTTAAGCCATATCGCGCTGAATACCAAAGTGACGATATGAAGTTTAGCTTAGCGTCTGGCCCAGTGGGTGTGATGGCCGCAACTAATGAAGCGGTTAGTGCAGCGCAAGACCCTATGATGCTTTATGTATTTGGTGCCGTTATAGCGCTTTGTCTAATTAGCTTCCGCTCGCTGCGTGCTACGTTAGTTGTTGTTATTCCGCTGTATGTGGTGTCTGTACTGGCGCAAGCCCTAATGACATACCTTCAAATTGGCCTCACCGTTTCTACTTTACCAGTTATCGCACTTGGCGTGGGTATAGGTGTGGACTATGGTATTTATATACTCTCTACCAAGAGCTTAATGCTGAAGAAAGGCGCTACCGTTCAAGAAGCATATTTCGCTGCCTTAAAAGAACGTGGAAGTGCTGTGCTATTTACCGGTATTACGCTGGCAATAGGCGTGAGCACATGGGTGTTCTCTTCGCTTAAGTTCCAAATGGATATGGGCATTTTGCTTACATTTATGTTCGTCGTGAATATGCTTGGAGCAATAATTGTACTGCCTGCACTAGCGAGATTCCTATGGTGGAACAAGAATGACCCTAATGCATAAAATATTTTTGCATAGCTAAGCATTAAAAAGGGCCTTTAGGCCCTTTTTTTTGGGTGTTTTCTGCATACTTATCTATGCTGTTAATATAAGGTTAAAAATGGGCTTTCATTAGCGTCATTTATTAGAGAAAATAGTTAGGTACTCGGCACTTATACCAAGTTGGATTGGTATTACGACATTCAAAAAAGGTTAACAAATGACAGTCACCTCACAGCGACACTCAGTACTGCTAGACAATGTATTTGCACTTATCGACAAAAAAGTAGATACCAAGCAGAAGTCTCTTGTGCAGCAATTCGGACGTCTGTTGTATAAAAATATTTCAAGCGATGACCTAGAAAATCGCAACGACAGCGACCTTTATGGTGCAACACTTAGTTTATGGAATGGCTTGGCGAAGTTTGAACATACGTCGCCATACATACGCGTATTTAACCCGGAAATTGCCAAACACGGCTGGCACTCAAGCCACACAATTGTTGAGATTATTGTGTCGGATATGCCATTCTTGGTTGACTCGGTGCGCATGTTGCTAAATCGTTTGAACATCACCGCACATTTATTCCTTCACAGCCCAATTGGCATTAAGCGCGACAAAGCGAACAAAGTTGAAGCGTTTGCTGAGCCAGGCCAATCGCTTGAAGGTGCGAAAAAAGAAACGGTCATCTTTATCGAAATCGATAGACAAACATCGAAAAAAGACATCGATGCACTAACACAAGAACTGCACTCTGTCGTTGATGAAGTTTCTTTGGCAGTTCAAGACTGGCAAGGCATGACAAATACCTTGCAAGACGTAATTAAAAACAATGCCAAATTTAACTGGCCTGTATCTGCAGAAGCCAAAAAGCAAACTAAAGCTTACTTAGAATGGTTAGGCGATCACAACTTCACAATGATGGGTTACCGTTATTATGACGTTAAAGCCATTGAAGGGGACCATAGATGGATCCCTCAAAACGACACCAGTTTGGGTTTGCTTAAGAACTCAGTAAACGACCGGGAGCGTTTGTTGTCTCGCTTGCCTGCATCAGCCCGTGCGGAAGCGCTTAGCAAAAACCCATTGATTCTGACTAAAACAAATTCACGCGCGCGGGTACACCGTCCTGCATATATGGACTATGTAGGCGTGAAGGTGTTTAACAAAGAAGGTCAGGTTGTTGGTGAGCACCGCTTCTTAGGTCTGTACTCTGCCTCTTTCTATAACAACAGCGTAACTCAGCTTCCGATTTTACGTGAAAAAATCAAACGTATTTGTGAGCTATCTGGTTTCGAGCCTGGAACTCACGCATACAAAGCGTTTGCAAATATTATAGAAACCTACCCACGAGATGAGTTGCTACAAACGCCAGCAGAAGAACTAGCGCAAATCGTAATGGGTATTTTTCAAATGCAAGAGCGTGGAATTTCACGTTTATTCATTCGAAAAGACATTTTTGGCCGATTTTTCTCGTGCATGGTGTTTGTGCCAAGAGAGCGCTATAACACCCAGTTACGCAAAGAAACCCAAGCGCTACTTAAAGCGTCATTGGGTGCAACCGAAGAAGTGGAATTTACTACGTTCTTTTCAGAGTCTGTATATGCCCGTACGCATTACATTGCTAGAGTCAACGACAACAACGCGGAATTCGATGTGAAGGAAATAGAGCAAAACATTATTGAGTTGACCAAAACCTGGAATGACAGACTCGCGTCAGCTATTTCAGCGGCACACGGTGAGGCTTCGGGTAAAGCGTTGGAACGCAAATACAACAATGCTTTCTCTCGCAGCTATATGGAGCATAACCTACCGTCAGCAGCGCTTGTAGATATTGGCAAACTAGAGATGTTAGACGACAGCCACACACTGGATATGTTGTTCTATCGTCCACAAGAAGAAGACGCTGACAGCCAGATAGTTAAGCTTAAGCTTTTCCACCGTGCCGAGCCTATCCATCTGTCTGACGTGTTACCGATGCTTGAGAATTTTGGGTTACGCGTAATCGATGAAAGCCCTTATAAAGTCACGTGTTCAGAAGGTGAACGTAACTGGGTCATGGATTTCACCATGTTACATAAAAGTGGTCAGCACTTTGACATGGAAAACGCCCAGGTTCTCTTTCAAGATGCGTTCGCCAAAGTGTGGTACAAGACACTAGAAGACGACGCGTTTAACCGTCTTATCCTTGGCGCGAATATGACTGGCCGTAAAGTTACAGTACTCCGTGCTTATGCGAAATACATGCGCCAGACCGGCAGTTCTTTCAGCCGTGACTACATCGCAAACACGCTAGCTAACTATCCAGACATTGCTCGTTTACTCGTAGACTTTTTTGACCAGCGTTTCAATCCTAAGAAAAAGCGCAATGAGAAAAAAGAGGAAGGTATTCTTGAGACTATTAAGGAACAGTTAGACAACGTTAGTAACTTGGATGACGACCGAATTATTCGTCGTTATCTGGATATGATGTCTGCAACGTTACGTACAAACTTCTATCAGGCAGACGATGCCGGCAATGAGAAATCATATGTATCATTTAAGATGATGCCTGAACTCATTCCTGACATGCCATTACCACTGCCTAAGTTTGAAATTTTTGTTTACAGTCCTCGCGTTGAAGGTGTGCACCTGCGTGGCGGAAAAGTTGCCCGCGGCGGTCTTCGTTGGTCTGATAGACAAGAAGACTTCAGAACAGAAGTACTCGGCCTAGTAAAAGCGCAACAAGTTAAAAACACGGTGATCGTGCCGGTTGGTGCAAAAGGTGGTTTCGTTTGTAAGAACCTACCTGTAGGCGAAGGTCGCGCAGCTATTCAGGCTGAAGGCCAAGCATGCTATCGCACTTTCATCACCAGCTTGTTAGATATTACTGACAACATTGTAAATGGTGAAATTGTTCCTCCTAAGGATGTTGTTCGCCTTGATGATGACGACCCTTATTTGGTTGTTGCTGCAGATAAAGGCACCGCTACATTCTCTGATATCGCAAACGGTATTGCGGAAGAGTTTGGGTTTTGGCTGGGCGATGCATTTGCATCTGGCGGTAGTATTGGATACGACCATAAGAAAATGGGTATTACTGCACGCGGCGGATGGGAGTCGGTTAAACGTCATTTCAGAGAAATTGGTATCGACTGTCAGACCACTGACTTTACCGCTGTTGGTGTGGGTGACATGGCAGGTGACGTATTCGGTAACGGTATGTTGCTATCAGAGCATACGCGACTAATCGCTGCGTTTAACCATTTACATATTTTCTTCGATCCAAGCCCAGATGCTGCAGCAAGTCATAAAGAGCGTCAACGCCTGTTTGAGAACCCAAGCCTAAGCTGGGAAGACTATGACAGTAAGCTGATTTCAAAAGGCGGTGGCGTATTTAGCCGCGCGTCTAAATCTATCAAGCTTACACCTGAAATGAAAAAGTGGTTAGGTACGCGTCAGCTAACCATGACGCCTAATGAGCTAATTCACAATATATTGAAAATGCCAGTTGACCTACTGTGGAACGGTGGAATCGGTACGTACATTAAGAGCAAGAAAGAGTCTCACTCAGACGTAGGTGACCGTGCTAATGATGACTTACGCGTCAACGGTCGTGACGTACAAGCTAAAATTGTGGGCGAGGGCGGTAACTTAGGTCTAACTCAGTTAGGTCGTATTGAGTATGCGTCTAACGGTGGCCGAGTTAACACTGACTTCGTCGATAACGTAGGTGGGGTTGATTGCTCAGATAACGAAGTAAACATCAAAATCTTGCTTAACAGCCTAGTTAACGACGGTGAACTAACGCTTAAACAGCGTAATAAGTTGCTCTACGATATGACCGACGATGTAAGTCGAATTGTACTGAAAGACTGCTATCGTCAAACTCAATCTATCTCTATTACTGAGTTATCTGGCGTTAAGCAACTTAAAGAACAGCTTCGCTTTATCCACGGTCTTGAGCGTGAAGGTCAGCTAAACCGTGAATTGGAATTTATTCCAAGTGACGATGAGATTTCTGATCGCGTAGCCACGGATCAAGGTTTAACCCGCCCAGAGTTAAGTGTATTGATTGCGTACGGCAAAATGGTACTTAAAGATTCGCTTAATATTCCGGAAATTACTGACAATCCTTACCACGGTAAGTTGTTAGTAGAAGCCTTCCCTAAAGTGCTCCGCGAAAAATTCGCAACACACATGCAACAGCATCCGCTTAGAAGCGAAATTATTGCGACTAAGTTAACCAATAACATGGTTAACGACATGGGCCTTAACTTCGTGTTTAGAATGCAGGAAGAAACTGGCGCAAGTGTGAGCGAAATTGCTGACGCATACGCAATTGTTCACGGTATCTTTAATATGAAGACGCTGTGGGAGCGCATCGAACAACTGGATAACGTTATTCCAGCTCAGCTACAGCTTAAAATGTTAGATGAAGCACGTAGAATTATGCGTCGCGCTTCGCGCTGGTATATTCGCCACGGTAATAAGACGCAATCCATTGAAGAAGCCATCGCGAGCTACCGTGGTACCTTCGATATTTTATCGAAGAACCTGCAAAACTACTTGGTTAAAAGCGAATTTACTCAGCTTGAAAACGCTACGCAGAAATACATTGATAAGGGTGTACCAGAAGACATCGCTTATCAGGTTGCAAGCTTCTCTAACATGTTCTCTAGCTTTGACCTTGCGCAAATCGTTGAAGCAGATAAGCACGATACCGATGTAGTCGCTAAGCTTTACTATCAGCTAGGTTCTCGTTTAGAACTTCACTGGTTCTTAGACCAGATAAACAACCAGGCGGTAAGCAACCACTGGCAAGCGTTAGCTCGCGCCTCGTATCGTGAAGAGTTAGATTGGCAGCAGCGTTCCATTGCAGCTAACCTGCTAGCTTCTCGCGAAGACGTAAGTAGTGCAGATCAAATTCTTGATGAGTGGATTGAAAGCAATCAGGTCCTACTTAAGCGCTGGTATCACATGATGTCTGAGTTTAAGACCAGTACAACGCACGAATTTGCGAAATTTTCTGTCGCTTTACGTGAATTGATGCTTTTAAGCGTGAAGTCTAACCATTAGAATACACGCACCTTAATGATTTAAGCCCTGTTTATCAGGGCTTTTTATTGGCCGACTGAACATTGTTGTACATTTTTGCAGCATCGTTTGTAAAAGCAAACCTCATACAAGCGCAATATACCTTGATGATCAACAGGCCCTTAATTAGCGAGCGGTAATAATAACCATGCAATCTCTAGTGCAAAAATTCTTGCTTCAGTGTGAACCTGAAAAAAGTCACGATTTCACCATTAACTGGTTAAACAAGACCCAACATACACCGCTGAAATGGATGTACAGCACACCGACGATTAAGAAGCCCGTTACTGTTGCAGGCATGACCTTCGATAACCCGGTAGGACTTGCCGCTGGGCTTGATAAGAACGGCGATTGTATTGATGCGTTTGCCAGCATGGGATTTGGTTTTGTTGAGATAGGCACGGTAACGCCTCGTCCGCAGCCAGGAAACCCAAAACCTCGTTTATTCAGAATTCCGGAAAAGCACGCCATTATTAATCGCATGGGATTTAATAATAAAGGTGTTGATCATCTTGTCGAACAAGTGAAAAAGGCTCAGTTTAAAGGGCCTATTGGTATTAATATTGGTAAAAATAAAGATACCGAAGAAGCGAATGCGCTCGACGATTACCTGATTTGTTTAAACAAAGTTTATCCTTACGCAAGCTATGTCACTATTAACATTTCGTCACCGAACACACCTGGCCTAAGAAACCTTCAATACGGTGAAGCGCTCGATAAGCTGTTAGTTGGCCTAAAAGCAGCACAGGAAACGCTAACGCAAACCCACGGTAAATATGTGCCGCTGTTTATTAAAATAGCGCCAGATTTGAGCGATGTGGAAATTGACAGTATTGCTGCTTCGCTAATTAACAGCAAAATGGATGGTGTAATTGCTACTAATACGACACTTTCACGTGATGCCGTTGCCGGATTACAGCACGCTGAGGAAATGGGCGGTTTAAGTGGCTCAGTTATGACAGATATGAGCTTAGAAGTAACACGCAAGCTAAACATAGCGCTTGACCGCGCTATTCCCATTATTGGCGTTGGTGGTATTGACTCACCCGAAGCGGCACAAGCACGCTTGAACGCTGGCGCATCTCTGGTGCAGGTCTACTCGGCTTTTATTTATCAAGGCCCATCGCTCGTTAAACGCATTGTAAACGCGTTATAATATACCCAAACCAATCTCTCGTGTACGTGCTTTTTCTTAAGCACGTACATCAAAAACAGGTACATGAATGAATACTATTCTGGTTACGACCAGTCGCGGTCTTGACGAACTATTAAAACAAGAAGTGCTACGCCTTTGCCCTGATGCGCAAGTTAAGCAAGGGCCTGGCACTATTCAGTTTGAAGGCTCAAAAGAGGATGCGTATAAACTTTGCTTATGGTCACGCTTAGCTAACCGCGTAGTTTGGGTGTTGGCATCAGGTAAAGCAGGCGATGCAGATGCACTGTATAACACGGCTATGGGTATTGACTGGCAAATGCAGATGGATTCACGTCATACCTTATCTGTACAGTTTATCGGCACAAACTTTGCCATAAAAAACACTCAATTTGGTGCGGTTCGTGTTAAAGATGCCATAGTAGATTCATTTGTAGAGCAAGGCTTACCGCGCCCATCAGTAGAACGAAAGAGCCCTGATATTTCTGTGTATGCAAGACTACATCGCGATAATGTAATTTTAGGCATAGATTTAGCAGGGGCAAGTCTGCACCAACGCGCATACCGACAAGAAACCGGTGACGCGCCGCTTAAAGAGCATATCGCAAGCGCAATGCTAATGCGTAGTGGATGGACAGAGAATACTGATGCGCCATTGGTCGATTTGATGTGTGGCTCGGGCACCATCGCGATTGAGGCAGCCTACATCGCTCGCAATATTGCGCCAGGTATAAAGCGTATGTATTGGGGCTTTACTAAGTGGCTCGGCCACGAAGAGAAGCTTTGGGATGATTTGGTAGAACAAGCTATTTCCGCGCAAAAGCCTAGCTGCAGTGGTATTTACGCGGGTGATTTCAGCCGTAAAATGGTAGCAATTGCAAAAGCAAACGCTGATTTTGCTGGCGTATTTAACGATATTTCGTTCTCACAGCAAGACGCAACAAAATCTTCTCCGCCCGTTGCCACACCAGGCTATGTCGTTTCAAACCCTCCTTACGGAGAACGTTTGGGCGAGCTAACATCGTTAATACCGCTATTTAGTGATTGGGGTAAGCGTTTTAAAGAAGCCTGGAAGGGATGGCATGTGTCGCTTCTTAGCAGCAATCGTGATTTGCTTCGGGTTTTAAAGCTTCGCGCCACCAAAGACTATGCCATGAATAACGGTAAGCTGGAATGTCGTTTAGCGAATTATGTGTTGGATGAAGAAAACACGGTACAGTTTAGCGAGGACGCTAGCAACCACGAGTTTGCTAATCGTTTGAAGAAAAACCTCAAACGCATGAAAGGCTGGATCAAGAACGCTAACACTAACTGTTACCGCATATACGATGCTGACCTGCCAGATTATAACGTTGCCGTAGATAGATATGGTGACTGGCTGGTCGTTCAAGAATACGCGCCGCCAAAAACGGTTTCTGAAGATAAAGCACGCAAGCGTCTGCAGGAAGTCTTGCTTCATTTGCCAGCAGTAACAGGTGTTTCACCAAAACAGATAGCGCTTAAAGTGCGTAGCCAACAAAAAGGTACAAAACAGTACGAGAAAATTAATCAGACTGGCGACATGATGGAAGTGTTTGAAAATGGCGCTCGTTTCCTGGTTAACCTTACTGACTACTTGGACACAGGCCTTTTCTTAGATCACCGCAATACCCGCCAAAAAGTGCAGGCGTTGTCCCAAGGTAAAGACGTTCTTAACTTGTTTTCATATACGGGTAGTGTGTCGGTATTCGCCGCTAAAGGTGGCGCAAAGTCTGTAACGACAGTGGATATGTCTAATACTTATTTAGAGTGGGCAAAGAAGAACGTAGCGCTGAACAAACTCACTGCGCCTCATGCTTTTATTCAAGCTGACTGCACCACTTGGTTAGGCACGCATAAAGGCAAATACGACTTAATTTTTATCGACCCACCGTCATTTTCGAATTCAAAGCGTATGCAAAATACGTGGGATGTGCAGCGCGACCACGTAAAAATGCTTACCGATGCTAAAGCGTGCTTAAAAGAGCAGGGGATCATCATCTTCTCTAACAACAAGCGTGGCTTTAAGCTAGATGAGACAGCCATGAGTGAACTGGGCTTGTCAGTAGACAATATTACCAAAGACACAATTCCAGAAGATTTTGCACGTAAAGGCAATATCCATCAGTGCTGGGTACTAGCTTCATGAAAATTTATTTTTACACCGGGCCGCAATGTAGCCTGTGCGACTTAGCCGATGTTGAGCTTCAACAAACGTCTATGTTTTCATCGCTTAATATAGAGAAGGTTAACATTCGCACTAGCACTGAGCTTTATCATTTGTACGGTGCAAGGATCCCCGTTTTGAAACGGGCAGATAATGAAAAAGAAATCGGCTGGCCTTTTAATACCGCCGATTTAGAGGAGTTTCTTCAGTGAGCATTTTGCAGTTAAAAAACATCACTGTTATTTATGGGAATCCGCCGCTGTTAGACGGTGTCGAACTGGTTGTACAGCCTAAAGAGCGCGTCTGCTTAGTAGGTCGCAACGGTAGTGGTAAATCAACGCTAATGAAAGTTATCGCTGGCGATATTATTGCCGATGATGGGCAGCGTATAATTGAAAATAATACGGTCATTGCGCGCCTAGAGCAGGACCCGCCCCAAACTACCGATGTGACGCTTTTTGACTATGTTGCCGAAGGCTTATCTGACGTAGGTGAAACACTGAAAGCCTACTTTCATCAAACCCGTATCGTTGGTGAAGATCCAAGCGAATCGAATTTAAATAAATTACAGCGACTACAAGAACAGTTAGAAGCCAGAGACGCGTGGCAGTTTGAACAGCAAATTGAACAGACGCTAACCATGCTAAAGCTAGACCCTGAGATATCGCTATCTACTCTTTCTGGGGGATGGCGTAGAAAAGCAGCGCTAGCTCGTGCGCTTGTTCGACAGCCGGATTTGCTCCTGTTAGACGAACCAACTAACCACCTTGATATTGAAATGATCCGCTGGCTTGAATCCAGCTTGAGTAATTACCAAGGCGCAATTGTGTTTGTGAGCCACGACCGTGCATTTATACGTGCCATGGCTACGCGAATTATTGATCTAGACCGCGGCTCGGTTACGAGCTATCCGGGTAACTACGAAACTTATTTAGAAAAGAAGCAGCACGATTTAGAGGTTGAAGCTTCACAAAACGCTGAATTTGATAAAAAACTAGCGCAAGAAGAGGTATGGATTCGTCAGGGCATTAAAGCCCGCCGTACCCGCAACGAAGGCCGAGTAAGAGCGCTGAAAAAACTACGCGAGGAGCGTAAAGCGAGAAGAGCGGTTCAGGGCAATGCGGTAGTCAATCAACACCAGGGCGCGCGCTCTGGAAAGATGGTGTTTGAAGTAAAAGACTTAAGCTATAGCATTGAAGGCAAGCCTATTGTTGAAGGGTTAAACCTGAATGTTTTGCGTGGTGACAAGCTTGCTCTCATTGGTCCTAATGGTAGCGGTAAAAGTACGCTTATCAAGCTTCTACTCGGCGAACTCCAGCCCGATAGCGGCAACTGCAAACAAGGCACTAACCTTGAAGTTGCTTACTTTGACCAGCACCGCCACGGGCTGGATTTAGAAAAGTCTGTGATAGACGCGGTAGGCGACGGTAAACGCGATCTGATGGTAAATGGCCACCCACGCCATGTGATCAGCTATTTACAAGATTACTTGTTTACGCCTGAACGCGTTAATGCACCGGTTAAGTCGCTATCAGGTGGAGAAAAAAACCGCCTGATGCTAGCAAAACTGATGCTTAAACCGAGCAACGTTTTGGTGCTGGATGAGCCTACCAATGACTTAGACGTTGAAACCTTGGAAATGCTCGAAACCTTACTCAACGAATATACCGGCACCGTGCTTTTAGTCAGTCACGATAGGGAATTTGTTGATAACGTAGCAAATAGTAGCGTGGTATTCGAGGGTAATGGAATGCTTCGCGAATTTATTGGGGGTTTCACTGACGTAGAAAACTGGTATAAAGAGCAACAGGAAAAACGTCAGCAAATCGAAAAGGAAGAAAAAGCCAAGGTAAAGAATGAAACTAATTCAGCTTCAGACAGTCCTAGTGCTAAGTCTTCTCCCCGTAAGACGAAAAAGCTATCATACAAAGACCAGCGTGAACTTGAGTCCTTACCGAAAGAACTAGAAACACTTGAGGAAGAGCTTGAGGCTATGCAAGAAAAAGTGAACGACCCGGACTTTTTCAAACAAGACAGTGACATTACTGCCAAGGCGTTAGCCGAGTTGGCAGATAAAGAAGAATTACTTTCCCAGAAATATGCGCGCTGGGATGAACTAGAAAGTATGCTGGAAGATAATCAGCAGTAAATAGGATTTTAAATGAAACGAACTCAGCTTGCCGCCGCCGTTCTGTTGGCAACAGGAAGTGTTTCGGCATTCGCCGCGACCTATTCAGTGACGCCTCTTCCTTTACAGGATACCGCTAGAAACAATTTTGCTCGTTCGATTGATAACTCAGGCAAAATGTTGTCTGTCGTTCAACTGGAGTTCAATCCACCAATCGACGCAGAGCAGCTTGAAGAAGACACGACTTTTTTTGACCAGTTCGGTGAGAGTCTAGAAAACGAAGATGACGCACGCCAGGGTGTTTTTACAGACATAGACTACACCACGGTAGTAAACTATCTTCTATCGAACCCAAATCTTACAACGGGACAGAAGCTAGCGTCGTATAGAACCTATGCAACCGACACTCAAGATATATCATTAGTACCAGGTCTTGATGAAGTTACAGACAAATTTGATGACTATACGCGATCTGTTGAATCGACTGGTCGTGACAGCTTGAACGGTAACTTTATTGTCGGTGATTCTTCGGGACTGGTTGTTCTAGACCCATATGAGAACGAAGATGGCGATACATTAAACTACACGTATCCAGAGTCAGCACAACAAGCCTTTGTTCAAGCATCTGGAGAGACTAAAGTACTTCCAGCTGTTGATGACACTGTAGGAGGGTTCTCTTCAGCTCGAGCAATAAACGCAAACTTACAGGTTGCAGGTTTCAGTACTGTTAGTTTCCGCGATGATGTTGCCGATGCTGTTGAAACGTGTACAGACGATGAGTCTCGTGGTTACACATCTGAAGGTCGCTGCCTGTTTACTATTTATAATGGCGATTTTGCTGTTCCACGTATTTCTAGCTACTTCATTAATTCATCTACAAATTACTTACCGAGCTTCGTATTGCTGTCTGAGGTTAACGCTACCATTTGGCAGATCGATGTCAATGGCGATGTAATCAGCACCGATACCTACCCGTTATTATTTGAACCTGATGAAGACGATACACGCCACTATTTCACGTATGCCTATGACATAAATAACCAAGGTATCGCAGTCGGTGAAGGCCTTACTGGAGATCGCATTACGATAACGCGCCCAAATACATCAGGCAGGACTGAAAGTGAACGAGTTGCAACGGTTTTCAGAGACGGTGAAACCATTGAACTTCTTCCACGCGAAGAAAATATCATTAGCCAGGCTATCGCAATTAATGATGAAAATTGGGTGACGGGTGCAGTGCTTCGTTCACAAAGCGATATCGCACGCTCTCGTTTGTTTGTATACAACCTTGATACCCAAGAACAGCATTACCCTGATGGCTTCTTCGTGAGTGCTGGTGTGACTGCGAATGCCATTAACAATAATAATATCGTAGTGGGTAAGGCAGACGTGGATGCAACGAGTGATACGCTTCGCGATACAGCGGCATTTATGTACAACATTGATACTGAAGAGTTTACTAACTTAAATGATTTAGTTTCTTGTGATAACCCATATGAGCTAATTGAAGCAGTAGATATCAACGATGATAATGAGATCATTGCGAATGCGAGAATTAAAGCTACGAACAAGTATGTAACGGGTAACGATATAATTAATTCAGACGGTGAAACAGAAGAAATCGACTCCGTAGTGGCGGTTAAACTGTCTCCATTATCGAATGGTTCCATAGATGAATGTGAAATTCCTGAGGACGAACAGCCCTATGAGCGAAAAGGAGCTGCAACAGGTTTACTCGCATTTTTTGGTCTATTTGCTGCAGTATTTATGCGTAGACGTATAAAGAAATAGCTGACCCTTTGGACAATATGTAATCAATATTAAAAGAGCCACCTATGCGTGGCTTTTTTTATGCCTAAAAAACGTAAAAAAAGACATATTTATGCATAAAAAATGTAACATAAATTTCATAGAAACTTCATTTATTTAAATTTTGTCAAGCCCTTTTATTTTTTATTTTTCTTGAACCATTTAGTTAATTGCACTATCACAGTATTGTACGCAATCACTTTTCCGGCACTATCAACCGAAATGATGTAGAGCGCTCGAGAAAATGATTTGTTGTACTTTCAACAAACAAAAGAGGCTAATCAATGAAAAGACAAAAAAGAGATAAACTGACACGCGCCCATTCGAAAGGCTATCAAGCTGGCATTAGCGGTCGTTCAAAGGAAAATTGTCCATTTCAGCAAAACGATGCACGTTCACAGTGGTTAGGTGGATGGCGCGAGGCAGTAGAAGACAGACACTTAGGTTTAAGTGTTAAATAACACTTCTCTTTTATGAACTGATTATGCAAAAAGGAAAGCCCCTGAAAAGGGGCTTTTTTGTTGGTCAACGTTAATTGACCTTATAGCTCTATAAAGGCAGTTTAGAAGTTTGAGGTATCTTGGAACAAGCCAACTTTCAAATCTTTCGCTACGTAAATCTCACGGCCATCAACTTCTACTGAACCATCTGCCATACCCATGAAAAGTTTACGCTTTATCACGCGCTTCATCGTGATCTTATACGTTACCTTCTTAGCGGTTGGAAGGATTTGACCGGTAAATTTAACTTCACCTACACCTAAAGCTCGGCCTTTACCAGGGCCGCCGCTCCAACCTAAGAAGAAACCAACTAACTGCCACATCGCGTCTAGGCCTAGGCATCCCGGCATTACCGGATCACCTGGGAAGTGACAATCAAAAAACCATAAATCGGGGGTAATATCTAATTCAGCGATAATTTCGCCTTTCCCATGTTCACCGCCATCTTCTGTAATTGAAACTACGCGATCCATCATTAACATGTTAGGTGCGGGAAGTTGACTGTTACCTGGGCCAAACATTTCACCACGGCTACACGCCAATAAATCTTCTTTGTTAAAACTATTTTTCTTCTCTGACATTCCCAACTCGTTGCTGTTATTAAAGTGACGCTGCTAATTTAGCGAACAGTTGTACGCCAAACAACTCTGAACAGTCATTTTTCTGAAGAAAAACGCATGCTAATATAGGTTTAGCAACTTTGGCTTGTACAAACATCGTTCTACACGTGTGATTTTTGTACTACTTCTAAATACAAGCTCTACAGTAACGTAACATTGTGTGAAAACTATGACAGAACAAACAACGAAAAAAAGCATTAAAAAGAGTGCCGCAGATAGAGCTAAAGCCAACGCTGATAAACAACGAAGATTCAGAGAAAGGCAAAAAGACGCAGGTAAGAAACTTGTAAGAGGCTATGTTAGCCCTGAAGCAAAGGCATGTTATGACGAAATACGCGACAAAACTGGCTGGACTGACAGTGAAGCTATGTCAAATGCCATGCGGCTTATGTACGCAGCTTACAAATGTGGACAAATTAAACTACTGAATGAATGGCTTCGCAAAAATAACCGTTAGCCGGTTTATTTAATTTTTGTTTTCAGCCATGCACGACTCGGACTATTTTGCATGGTGTGGCGTTTAACAATGCGATGCGCTTCTTTAACCACATCATCTCGCTCGCGATAGTCCCATAAGCGTTTTGCCGTGATGCGATTATTCTCTGTTATATCAACGAGCGGTTCAACGTAGTCGCGTTCAACGTCAAAATCTAACATTTGCGCTTCTAGGGGCGGCAATAAGTGAGGGGCGTGAACAGCTTCACTGGGTAATTTAGCAAGTTCTGGCACCCACTTTTTGATAAATACACCTTCAGGATCTAATTTTGAAGATTGTGTTGCAGGGTTGTATAACCGCACGGTGTGAATGCCGGTTACGCTAGCCTGCATCTGTATTTGGGGGTAATGAATACCTGGCTCAAAATCTAAGAACTGTGTTGCCAAATAATGCGCTGCCTTTAGCCAGTGTACATTTAGGTGATGACACAGAAAACTGGTTACCATGGCGCGCATTCGAAAGTTTAAGTACCCGGTATACTTAAGTGCTCGCATGCAGGCATCTACCAACGGATAGCCGGTCAATCCCATTGTCCAAAGGTAAAAGCGACGCTCGGCTTCTGGACCATCTAGGGGTTCTAGGGATTTTCCCCTCTAAAAAGACATAATCCTCTGTAGACCACACCAATAAATGGCTGCGGAGGTGGTTTACTTTCAGCTTGGAG
>NZ_JAKRFA010000019.1:0-68222 GCF_022348305.1 Alteromonas sp. MmMcT2-2 | reverse complement strand
TGACCTTCTCCTTCTTGATAGTGATTTGAACAACCCTATCTTGGCTCATTTGAAGCCTTTATGGGAGGAGAGGGTCCATACCATTAATCCGCATAGATATTTGCCCACTCAGAAGGCTTTGGCATTAAGCAGCGCCTTCGCTTTCTAGATCCTGACGTTGGGGTTTGGCAATAAGATTGTCTACCACTAAATCGTGGTGAAGGGCTGACATATTAGTAATAAAAATACAGTGTGTATAACCCGCCTGCATCGTTTCGAGCTTGTCATACATGGCTTTGTCTAGCTTTGATAGCTGGGCAAGACGCTTCTTAGTTAATGGCGTTATCGCGCCGTGACATCGAATAGCGGTGACATCTGTGGCACTGAGATGTATTTTTTCTTCATCTAATTGAGTTTTTATTTGTGTTCGCAACTTAGAAAAAAGGAAGTCGCGTTCTTTTATATACACTAAGCGGCTGTCGCTCTTTCTAACGCAGTGAACCACTAACGCTTGTTCAGATGTTTCTTTGAACATCGCCTCTAGAATTTGTGACTTGGGCTTAGCCTGCCCTTTGTCTGCAAAAAAGCCGTGCAGTGGGATAATATTTTGAGTGCGCGAAAAAGGATAAAGGTCGTCAGATGCGTCACTTTGATACACCGTTTTGAGCCTGTCTAACGTAAAGCGGTTCATCACACATAGTACCGATAAAGACGGCATATGCCTAACCGCCAATTCCCAGATATAACGGTGAGTTGAGCGTTGAATACGCGCAATATCTCTTACTTTGAAATACGCGGTATTTTCTTCAACCATATGATCGACGCTCGAGCTCACTTTAGCCTTACGTGTATCTTCAACAAGGCACAACCTCACCACGCCCGTTTCCGCTTGGTAGTGCACAACCTTATATTTTTCACCTTTAATTTTCAGTTCCGGTACTGAAACACGAATTTCCTTTTGTAGCTCACTTTTCGGTGCAACAATTAACTTCATTCCACTTGCACTTAAATCAGCAACCCGCGCATCAATCGATGTCAGCAGTCCAACTTTAATAGAGGCAGGTTTATCAATAACGTAACGTGTCTCACTGCGTCTATCTAAATCCTCTTCCATTACATAATCAATTCGCCAGTTATTGCCGCTAGCCCTCAAGGTTTTTGACAAGGGTTTGAAATCGCATTTTGCTGAAAGAGTCAGATTAGTAAGATAAGCAGACACGTCTTTACAGTAAAGAACATGGGAGATCTGCGCCAGTTGCTCAAATTCTTTACTGGCAATATCGTGAATAGCAAACGCTTTTTGTTTATCTTCTCGCGTCACGCTATCAAGTCGACAATGGGTACAGATGAAGTCGCCACTTTTGGCAAGAAGATAAACCAACGCGTTAAGCTGTTTTAATGCTAGCAGTTGTCTATGCGTCGCTGTTATTTGAACGTTACCATTTTTGGTTTTGATGTTGCCATGAAAGACATATGCTTCATTATACTTGCGTAGCTCGTCAACTAACGTCGCGAAGATAGGCTTATCTTGTAGGCTAGCCAAGAGTTTTTCGGCGTCGTTATGCTCGACATTGGCTTTGGTAAACAGGGCAATAATGGGCTTAAGCGACTTCTTCTCTGGCGCGAGAAACACGGGCAACCACGGGCTATTTTCAAGTATTCGGTCGCGTTCTAGTTCTTGCATGGCGCGTTCTATTTCTAAATCACGCTGCAAAGGCTGTTTATACGCGGTAATCGCTACATATCGTTTAAGGGTTGCAAGAAAGCCTTTATCCACGTCGTCTTGAAAAACAAACGATGTCTCATACTTCCCTAAGTGCTTGTTGTATTTTACCGACTCTAGTTCAAGCGTTATTTCAGTCGGTTCTTTAGTAAGTCCTTTAACTTCAGGAATAGTGAACGTAATAATGTCACCAGTAGAAGCGTTCGGTGGCCTTTTCGTTTCAAGAGCAATGCCTTTGTGTGACATCGAACTGATTGAACAATGACGGCCTTTCTCAAAATCGGGGGAAGAAATAGTAAAGTTTGGACGAATTGCGATGTCATCGCCGAAATCTATATCAGTAAACGATTGGCTTTCAACATTAAAAGCATCGACAATTTTTTTGAACTGTTCTTTTTTTATTTGGTTTTGGTAGAAGTCTGAGTTCATTACTGACTCAAACACGCCTACCGTATATCTGTCTTGATAAAGTGATGTTTCGTTTTTGAGTATCTGCGCGCCGACTTTATCAAGGCGCATTTGAACCCCGAAGTGCTTGAATTTCATGACGGGGAATTGAGCAAAGGCAGAGTTATCAGCAGGAGCGTCGGTTAACGACGTTAATCGAACAACCTCTTCTTTTACTACTTTTCGAACACTACTAGGTAGACGCTTCGAAAACTTGTTAATTCCTTCTAACAGCTTGTTTTGTTGTTCATAAGGAATTAACGCGCGAATGAGCGGCTGGTATTGTTTTATTATTGCTTGTTCGTCGCCGGCTGACATTACTTCTATGAATACCGTTTATTATTATTTGAACAATATATAACCCTATTCGAGTTGGGGTCAATAGGTATCAAAAATTAAACGAAAGTATATCAGCAATAACGAGCGCCTTATGTTAGCTAAGGAAAATAGACTATTGAATTTTGCTAAATAACAATAAGGCAGCAGACACAAAAAAGCCGCTTTTCAGCGGCTTTTAAAATGCATTATGCGATTGAGGCGTCTACCCTTTCGCGAAGCTCTTTACCAGGCTTAAAGTGCGGTACATATTTACCGTCAAGTTTCACTGTCTCACCCGTTTTTGGGTTTCTACCTACGCGTGGAGCGCGGTAGTGAAGAGAGAAACTGCCAAAACCTCTAATTTCAATACGCTCACCCTTTTGAAGAGTTTGTGCCATTTGCTCTAGAAGTTCTTTTATCGCTAGTTCGAGTTCCTTCGCCGGAATATGACGCGCTTGATCCGCGAGCCGTTCAATTAATTCAGACTTGGTCATGCTTAACCTCATTGTCAATATTATTGTTTAAACAGCTATCGCGAATTGGGTGTGCATCTGCACACCCACAAAAGCATTATTCGCCTTTAGCAGCTTTAAATGCTTCTGCCATCGCGTTAGCGAAACCAACATCTTCTTGCTGGTTAACTTTATCGATAGCTTCTTTTTCGTCAGCCTGATCTTTCGCTTTAACAGATAGGTTAACAGTGCGGTTCTTACGGTCAACGCCCATGAACTTCGCTTCGATGCTATCACCAACGCTTGCTACTTCTGTTGCGTCTTCAACACGCTCTACAGCAAGATCTGCAACGCGGATGTAGCCGTCAACTTCTTCAGCTAGGTTTACAGTAACGCCTTTCGCATCAACTGCTGTTACTGTACCAGTAACGATAGCACCTTTCTTGTTATCTGTCAGATACTTGTTGAAAGGATCTTCTTCGATTTGCTTAACGCCAAGAGAGATACGCTCACGCTCTGGGTCGACTTGAAGTACAACTGCAGAGATTTCGTCGCCTTTCTTGTAGTCGCGAACCGCGTCTTCACCAGACTTGTTCCAGCTGATGTCAGAAAGGTGAACTAGACCGTCGATGCCGCCGTCAAGACCGATGAAGATACCGAAGTCAGTGATTGACTTGATCTTACCAGACACTTTGTCACCTTTTTCGTGTGACTCAGCAAATGTTTCCCAAGGGTTAGCAATGCACTGCTTAAGACCTAGAGAAATACGACGACGCTCTTCGTCAATTTCAAGAACCATTACATCTACAGTGTCACCTAGGTTAACAACTTTAGATGGGTGGATGTTCTTGTTAGTCCAATCCATTTCAGAAACGTGTACAAGACCTTCAACGCCGTCTTCGATTTCAACGAAGCAGCCGTAGTCAGTAAGGTTAGTAACCTGACCGTTGATCTTAGTACCTTCTGGGTAACGAGAAGCAATTTCTTGCCATGGATCGTTGCCCATTTGCTTCATGCCAAGAGAAACACGCTGCTTCTCTTTGTCGAACTTAAGTACTTTAACGTTGATTTCGTCACCAACATTCACGATTTCACTTGGGTGCTTAACGCGCTTCCAAGCCATATCAGTGATGTGTAGAAGACCGTCTACGCCACCAAGGTCAACGAACGCACCGTAATCGGTAAGGTTCTTAACGATACCCTTGATTTCATGACCTTCTTCAAGGTTAGCAAGAAGCGTTTCGCGCTCTGCGCTGCTTTCTGCTTCGATAACTGCACGACGAGAAACAACAACGTTGTTACGCTTAGCGTCAAGCTTGATAACTTTAAATTCAAGCTCTTTGCCTTCAAGGTGCGTAGTGTCACGTACTGGACGTACGTCAACAAGAGAACCAGGAAGGAACGCGCGTACACTGTTAACTTCAACAGTGAAACCGCCTTTAACTTTACCGTTGATAACGCCTTTGATAGTAGCTTTATCTTCGTAAGCTTTTTCCAGCTCAACCCACGCTTCGTGACGCTTCGCTTTTTCGCGAGAAAGGATAGTTTCACCGAAACCATCTTCAACTGCATCTAGTGCTACGTCTACTTGGTCACCGATAGCGATTTCTAGTTCGCCTTCAGCGTTTTTGAATTGGTCAGCTGGGATAGCACTTTCTGATTTCAAGCCTGCATCAACAAGAACGATGTCTTTGTCGATAGAAACAACAGTACCTTTTACAATTGAACCAGGACGTGTTTCTAGTTCTTGTAAGCTTTCTTCAAAAAGTTGTGCAAAATTTTCAGTCATAAGTCTCAAATAACTTTTAAGTTGATATCCACGCTTCTTATCCGGATAACGCGGGGTTATTAAAATTAGTCGCCACTTCCTGTAGCAACACTGCTTTGGATGCGATCAGCTCTCGTCATTAAAGGCGTGAGGAAATAATATCCATCGCTTTTTCAAAGACTTGGTCAATATCCAAGTCCGTTGAATCTATAATTACTGCATCTTGTGCCGGTACCAAAGGAGCCACTGCACGCTGTGTATCGCGCTCGTCTCTTGCCTTGATATCGGTTAAAAGGCGCGCAATATTAACATCCATGCCCTTTGCTTTCAACTGGCTATAGCGGCGTTCTGCACGGGCTTCTGCGCTTGCTGTGAGGAAAATCTTTACAGGCGCTTCGGGAAATACCACTGTACCCATGTCGCGACCGTCGGCAACAAGACCAGGATCTTGTTGGAAAGCACGCTGTCTGCGAAGTAGTGCTTCGCGAACCCGGGGTAATGCTGCAACTTTTGATGCCACAGCGCCAACTTCTTCAGTGCGAATATCGTCAGTAACGTCTTCGCCTTCTAAGATAATGCGAGTGGTATCGCCATTCGTCTCGAAACTAACATCAAGACCGGTTGCTAGAGGAACAACACATTCTTCATCATCACACGGAAGGTCGTGGTGAAGTGCAGCAACTGCTAATACGCGGTAAATTGCACCGCTATCTAGAAAGTGCCACCCTAATTTTTTTGCCAGCAAGCTACTTAATGTACCTTTGCCTGCACCACTAGGACCGTCAACCGTGACTACGGGTGTGGAATGCATACCTGCTCCATCGTTTAAATTACTAAAAATCGCGCGCAATTATACGCTTTAGTGAGAGATAAGCAATGCCGCCTCTAATTGGCGGCATTGAAGATCAGGTTAAACCTGATTCAGATCAATGGGGCAAGTAAGGCGATTACCGGCATTGCCTACCATTATTTAAGAGCAATATTTTTTGAGCCTTTACGCGCTATACAGTGTTTTAAAGCGGGTAAAGTAGTCTGGGAACGTTTTGCGCGTGCAGCCCGGGTCGTTTATTGTTACCGGCGTATCGCTTAACGCAACAAGCGAGAAGCACATGGCAATGCGATGGTCGTTATACGTGTCTATCTCAGCATGTTTTAGCGACTCAGTTGGCCACACTTTAATATAGTCATGCCCTTCTTCCACTTTCGCGCCCAACTTTTGAAGCTCGGTGGCCATAGCCGCAAGACGGTCTGTTTCCTTAACACGCCAGTTATAAATATTAGTCATGGTCGTTGGACCTTCAGCAAACAATGCCGTAGTCGCGATGGTCATGGCCGCATCTGGAATATGGTTCATATCCATGTTCACGCCTTTAAGCGGCGCACCCGTTATTTCAACATACTCATCGTTCCAAACCACCGTTGCACCCATGGCCTCAAGTACATCAGCAAAACGAATGTCACCTTGAATGCTGTTCTGGCCAATTCCGGTTACGCGTACCGTTCCACCTTTAATGGCACCGGCTGCAAGGAAGTAAGATGCTGACGATGCATCGCCTTCTACCATAAATTTACCCGGCGCAATATACTTAGCGTCACCAGAAATCGTGAACGTTTGGTAGTTATCATTTTTAACAGTAACGCCAAACTTCGCCATGGTATCTAACGTGATATCGATATAAGGCTTAGAAACCAACTCACCTTTTATGCGAATAGTCACATCGCCAGAAAAGAGCGGAGCTGCCATTAAGAGCGCGGTTAAGAACTGGCTAGATACACTGCCGTCTACCGACATTTCACCGCCGTTTAAAGTCTTACCTTTAATTTGTAGCGGTGGGTAACCTTCATTTTTAAGGTAAGTTACTTCAGCATCGGCTTCGCGTAGCGCATCGACTAAGTCGCCAATTGGACGCTCTTCCATGCGCGGTTCACCGGTAAGTACCGTATCAACGTTACTTGCAGCAAGTGCAGCGCATAAAGGACGCATTGCGGTACCGGCATTACCCAAGAAAAGCTCAAGTGGCTCTGCTACGTTAAATGCACCACCGTTACCTTGCACAACACATTGTGTTTTATCTTCGCTAAGGCGGTAGTTTATGCCTAATTTAGTTAGTGCATTTAGCATGTGCTCAATATCTTCGCTATCAAGCAAGTTGGTTAATTCAGTTTCACCTTCAGCTAACGCGGCAAGCAGTAGTGCGCGGTTAGACAGACTTTTTGAGCCAGGTACATTGATCTCTCCCGATACTTTTGCAATCGGGTCTAATGTTAACTGCTCCATTTTATCCATTCACTCTTTCAAATTCGCGCATAAATTCAACTAGCGCAACAATGCCCTCTACTGGCATTGCATTATAAATACTGGCACGCATGCCCCCAACTGAACGATGCCCTTTAAGAGCAAGTAACCCTGCTTCTTGCGACTGTTTAAGGAACAATCCGTCAAGTTCAGCATTGGCTAAATGAAACGGCACGTTCATTTTTGAACGGTTATCAGGGTGAACTTTACTTGAGTAAAAGTCAGAGCTATCAATAGCTGAATACAATAACGCCGCCTTTTCCGCATTGCGTTTCGCCATAGCATCAACACCGCCCATATCTTTAAGCCACTCAAATACAAGGCCAGCCAAATACCATGAAAACGTTGGCGGTGTGTTGTACATAGAGTCAGACTTTGCCGCTAGTGCATAATCGAAGATAGAGGGCGTTTCTTTACGTGCTTTGCCAACCAGGTCTTCGCGAACAATAACAACTGATAAGCCGCTTGGGCCGATATTCTTTTGTGCGCCAGCGTATATAACGCCATGTTTTGCTACATCTAACGGCTGAGACAATATAGTCGAAGACATATCAGAAACAAGCGGAACCTTGCCCGACTCTGGTAGCCAATTAAAAGCTATTCCGTCAACGGTTTCATTTGGACAGAAATGGTAATACGCGGCAGATTGATCAATATCGCTCAACTGAGGCTGCGCAACGTAGTGACAGCCGTCTTTTTCAGACACTTCACCCACCACTTTGGCGTGGTTGTATTTGTTTGCTTCGTCAACGGCACCTTTAGACCAAGAACCGCTGACTAAGTGAAGACTGGTATCGTTAGCGTTTGATAAGTTGAGCGGTACAGCGGCAAATTGCCCACGCCCACCACCGTGCGTGAACAGCACATGATAGTTGGAAGGAATGGACAACAAATCTCGCAAATCTTGCTCAGCTTTTGCCGCTATTTCAATGAAGTCTTTACCACGATGGCTTACTTCCATTACAGAGCAGCCTAGGTCGCGCCAATTTGTAAATTCTGATTGTGCTTTTTCCATGACTTCTTTTGGAAGCATAGCCGGGCCAGCACTAAAATTAAAAACCTCTTTCATCGCGTTTTTCAACACCTGTAGATAATTACCGTTTAACTCGCTTTGTTTTGAACATTTTGCGGGTCTATTAGGTAAACAAGCGGCTTAAGCCGCTTGTTTGAAAGAACACTGATAATGCGCAAGTATGAATACCTGCGCCCTATCCCTACTCTTCTGTCGTTGAGCCGTCACCGTCTTCTGCGGTGTTCTCTTGCTCTTGAACAGCAGTTTCTGCTTGTTCTGGCGCATCGTCTGAAATGATTAGGTTACCGTCTTCGTCGAATTCTTGTAACTCTTCCACTTCTTCAATGCGTTGTAACCCTACAACGTGCTCACCTTCTACTGTACGTATTAAGCGAACGCCTTGTGTGTTACGGCCTACTACTGACACTTCGCCTACACGGGTACGAACCAGTGTGCCTTGGTCACTAATAAGCATAATTTCATTGGTTTCGTCTACTTGAACCGCGCCAACCACTTTACCATTACGCTCAGACACCTTAATTGATACAACACCTTGTGTCGCACGGCTCTTCGCAGGGTAATCTTCAAGCGGAGTACGCTTACCGAAACCATTCTCTGTTGCTGTCAGGATTGGGCCGTCGCCTTTAGGAACAATAAGTGATACCACTTTTTGACCATCTTGCAGACGAATACCGCGAACACCTGTGGCTGTTCTTCCCATAGGACGAAGTGCCAGAAGCTCTTCCCCCGTCTCTGGGTCACGCTTAACTTCACCGGTTTCGCTGTCGCGAAGCTTCTCGTTGAAGCGAACCACTTTACCTGCATCAGAGAACAACATTATGTCGTCATCACCGTGAGTGATATCAACACCAATCAGCTCATCACCTTCGTTCAGGTTAACGGCGATAATACCGCTTGAACGTGGGCGAGAATATAGGCTCAGGTCAGTCTTTTTAACCGTACCGTTTGCCGTCGCCATCAGTACAAACTTGCCTTCTTCAAACTCTTTAATAGGAAGAATAGCAGTAATACGTTCGTTCTCTTCAAGCGGTAGGATGTTAACAATTGGGCGTCCGCGCGCGTTACGGCTAGCAAACGGCAACTGATATACTTTCAACCAGTACAAGCGACCACGGGTTGAGAAGCAAAGTATGTGATCGTGGGTATTAGCTACCAATAATCTTTCGATGAAATCTTCATCTTTCATCTTGGTTGCTGATTTACCACGGCCACCACGACGCTGTGCTTCGTAGTCTGTAAGTTTTTGATATTTCACATAACCTTCGCGAGAAAGCGTTACTACAACATCTTCTTGCTCTATAAGATCTTCAATATCAATATCGTGACTTGCTGCCGTAATTTCAGTACGACGCTCATCACCAAATTCATCACGTACTTTTTCAAGTTCTTCTTGAATGACTTCCATCAAACGCTCTGGGCTCTTTAGGATGTGAAGAAGTTCTGCGATGATCTCTAGAAGTTGCTTATACTCTTCTAGAATTTTCTCGTGCTCAAGACCTGTTAGCTTGTGTAAGCGAAGGTCAAGAATAGCTTGCGCTTGCTGTTCTGTCAGGTAGTACTTGCCGTCGCGAATACCAAATTCTGGCATTAGCCAATCAGGGCGTGCAGCGTCATCGCCTGCGCGCTCAAGCATTTGCGCTACATCACCTAAGTCCCAACCTTGTGCTACAAGCGATTTCTTGGCGTCTGCTGGGCTTTGTGACGCTTTAATCAACTCGATAATCGGGTCGATGTTCGCAAGCGCTATCGCCAAACCTTCAAGAATGTGAGCGCGGTCACGGGCTTTACGTAATTCAAAAACCGTACGACGTGTTACTACTTCACGGCGGTGAAGAATAAAGCATTCTAGCGTTTCTTTAAGGTTGAATACCTTAGGCTGACCGTTATCAAGCGCAACCATGTTAATACCGAATACCGTTTGAAGCTGGGTATTCGCGTATAAATGATTAAGTAGGACTTCGGCAGATTCGTTGCGTTTAACTTCGATAACAATGCGCATACCGTCTTTATCAGACTCGTCTCGCAGTGCAGAAACGCCTTCGATGCGCTTTTCTTTTACCAGTTCAGCAATCTTTTCAATAAGACGCGCTTTGTTAACCTGGTACGGGATCTCGTTAACAACAATGGTTTCTTTACCGTTGCTGTCAGTTTCAATTTCCGCCTTAGCACGAAGATAAATTTTACCGCGACCTGTGCGATACGCATCTTCAATTCCCTTGCGCCCACTGATCATAGCTGCCGTTGGGAAATCTGGACCTGGGATGTGTGTCATCAAGTCGTCGATGGTAATAGACGGATCTTGAATTAACGCTACGCAGCCGTTGATCACTTCGGTGAGGTTATGTGGCGGAATATTCGTCGCCATACCAACCGCGATACCCGATGAGCCGTTAACAAGAAGGTTAGGCACCTTCGTTGGTAATACTTCAGGAATATGCTCTGTACCATCGTAGTTAGGTACGAAATCTACGGTCTCTTTATCTAAATCGGCAAGTAACTCGTGCGCAATTTTAGCCATGCGAACTTCGGTATAACGCATCGCAGCAGCAGAGTCGCCGTCTACCGATCCGAAGTTACCTTGACCGTCTACTAGCATATAGCGAAGTGAGAACGGTTGGGCCATACGAACAATAGTATCGTAAACTGCAGAGTCACCGTGAGGGTGATATTTACCAATTACGTCACCTACCACACGGGCAGATTTTTTGTATGGCTTGTTAAAGTCGTTTTTCAGTTCGTTCATTGCGAACAGCACACGACGGTGCACTGGCTTCAAGCCATCTCTTACGTCAGGCAAGGCTCGCCCGACAATAACGCTCATCGCGTAATCAAGGTAAGAGTTCTTTAACTCTTCCTCAATATTAACGGGGAGGATTTCTTTAGCGTTATCAGACATAAACTGCTTAATCCCTTTATCTTGGTTTGTTCTGCGTTATCCAGCACTTCGCTTCACATCATTGTGAAAACAAGGCGTGGGAGCGCACTGTTATTATTATGTGGGTCATAATCGTGCTTCGAGTGTACCACTTGATGACAGAATTATGTAGCGCTTAATTACGCTTATTAATCAACTAAAAGGCAAGCGATTATTTTTCGTTCGACCCTTCTTATAATTTGTCTATTTCTGTTTAAAAACAGTGAAACACAACCTCGATTTACGATATCTTAAAAAGAGATAGATTAAGGATTGTTTTACTCATGACGAACGTCGATCAACAAGAAATCAATAAGTTCTCTGAACTCGCTTCACGCTGGTGGGATCCAGAAGGCGAATTTAAGCCATTGCACCTTATTAACCCACTTCGCTTAGACTTCATTAATCAACACAGTGAAGGCCTGTTTGACAAAAAAGTCGTCGATATTGGCTGTGGTGGCGGTATTTTAGCAGAATCTATGGCGCGTGCAGGCGCGACGGTAACAGGTTTAGATATGGCAGAAGCCTCGTTAGAAGTAGCGAAGCTGCACGGTTTAGAATCAGGGGTAAAAGTTGACTACGTATGTTCAACTGCCGAAGCATTCGCAGAAGCAAATGCAGGACAGTTCGACGTGGTAACCTGTATGGAAATGTTAGAGCATGTACCCGACCCTGCTTCTGTTGTACTGGCCTGTGCTAAGTTGGTTAAGCCTGGTGGCCATGTTTTCTTTTCTACGCTTAACCGAAACCTAAAGTCGTATCTGATGGGGATCGTAGGAGCGGAATATATCCTTAAACTGGTTCCAAAAGGCACCCATGATCACAGTAAGTTCATCAAACCATCTGAACTTATGGCGATGACCGATCATGCTGGTTTGCTGCCTCGAGATATGACAGGTCTACACATGGACCCAATTTCTCAAGGCTTTTATCTCTCTGCGAATAATGTCGACGTTAACTACTTACTATATACAGTAGCGCAAAATTAATTTAACACTATATATTGGGTTGCGGCGATATTTTAAACACCATATATCGTGTTTATATAAAAACTATTTTCTAAGAATAAATTAATTTTTATGTCGAAGAATTAATTAAAAATGCTTGCAATCCAGATATTTTACGCTTGTAGAACGCTAAAAAGTTAGTTGTTACTAACATAAATTTCATGCCAGATTGAGTGCTTGAAATACCACCAGATATTGGGTTGCATTAAGACTAAAACCTCACTATCTTGTGTTTAATTCAGCACGTGATCCCAATGCAGATTTTCTGGGATCGCACAGATCGCTAACGAGATTATGGCAATGCCATATGCAGTGTGTGACATCAACCTCGCTGAAAATATAAATGCAGTGAAAAAATTAAATGAGCAGTCTCTACTTTATACTTTCGGTATTGGTTTAGGCCGCTTTCGTGTGTGTTGTTATCTGGCGTGAGCCAATGGTGATAATCTCACTCACACTCAATAAATTAAAAATGAAAATGGGCATTACATAGCCCACGCATCAAGCGCTAACAGACAAACGGCCAGTAACATGAACAACAACTTATTAGTCACCAAACGCAACGGTGAAAAAGAGTCCATCGACTTAGAGAAAATCCACAAAGTCGTGACATGGGCAGCCAAAGGACTTAAAAACGTTTCAGTTTCACAAGTTGAAATCAAGGCACAAATCCAGTTTTATGACGGTATCAATACTAGCGAGATCCATGAAACCCTGATCAAATCAGCGGCAGATCTTATTTCTACCGATGCGCCAGATTATCAATACCTGGCTGCGCGCTTGGCCATTTTCCACCTTCGCAAAAAAGCCTATGGTCAATTTGAGCCGCCTGCCCTACTTGAGCATGTAGGTAAAATGGTTGATATGGGCAAATACGATAAGCACCTGCTTGAAGACTACACGCCTGAAGAATTCGCTGAAATGGACTCGTATATCGACCATTGGCGAGACATGAACTTCAGCTACGCTGCAGTTAAACAGCTCGAAGGTAAATACCTGGTTCAAAACCGAGTTACAGGTGAAATCTACGAAAGTGCTCAGTTCCTATATATTTTAGTGGCGGCATGCCTTTTCGCAAATTACGATAAAGCGACGCGTATGGACTACATCCGCCGCTTCTATGATGCCGCTTCAACATTCAAGCTGTCATTGCCTACACCTATTATGGCTGGCGTACGTACGCCTACTCGCCAGTTTAGCTCATGTGTACTTATCGAAACCGGCGACAGCTTAGATTCAATCAATGCAACGGCAAGTGCCATTGTTAAATACGTAAGCCAGCGCGCTGGTATCGGTGTAAATGCAGGCCGTATACGCGCACTAGGTAGCCCTATTCGCGGCGGTGAAGCATTCCATACGGGTTGTATTCCGTTCTACAAATACTTCCAAACAGCCGTTAAAAGCTGTTCACAAGGTGGTGTTCGTGGTGGCGCTGCTACGCTGTTCTACCCTATCTGGCATATGGAAGTTGAATCACTGTTAGTGCTTAAGAACAACCGTGGTGTTGAAGAAAACCGTGTACGTCACTTAGATTACGGCGTTCAGTTCAACAAACTAATGTACCAGCGCATGATGAAAGACGGCTATATCTCACTATTTAGCCCGTCTGACGTTCCAGGTCTTTACGATGCATTCTTCGCTGACCAAGAGAAGTTTGAAGAGCTATACGTTAAATACGAAAACGACGACAGCATCCGCAAAAAGCAAATTAAAGCCATGGAGCTATTCAGCTTGTTCATGCAAGAGCGTGCAAGCACAGGTCGTATTTATCTACAAAACGTTGACCACTGTAATACGCACAGCCCGTTTAACCCAGAAGTTGCACCAGTTCGTCAGAGCAACCTGTGCCTTGAAATTGCGCTACCTACTAAGCCGCTTCAGCACGTTAATGATGAGAACGGTGAAATTGCACTATGTACGCTGTCAGCGTTTAACTTAGGTGCGATTAAGTCACTGGACGAGTTTGAAGAGTTGTCTGACCTTGCAGTACGTGCGCTAGATAACCTGCTTGATTACCAAGACTACCCCGTTCCTGCTGCATATAATGCTACGATGGGACGTCGTACGCTAGGTGTTGGTGTTATCAACTTTGCATACTACCTTGCTAAAAATGGCGTTAAGTATTCTGATCACAGCGCGAACGGTCTAGTTCACCGCACGTTCGAAGCAATGCAGTACTATCTACTTAAAGCGTCGAACAATCTTGCTAAAGAAAAAGGTGCGTGTCCTAAGTTTAACGAAACCACCTATTCTCAAGGCATCATGCCAATTGATAGCTACAAGAAAGATCTTGATAGCGTATGTAATGAACCACTTCATTACGACTGGGATGCACTTCGTGAAGAAATCAAAACTCACGGTTTGCGTAACTCTACGCTGTCAGCATTAATGCCGTCAGAGACGTCTTCTCAGATTTCAAACGCGACAAACGGCATTGAGCCACCGCGTGGTTTTATCAGCATTAAGTCGAGTAAAGATGGTGTTCTTAAGCAAGTTGTACCTGAGTACGAAACGCTAAGAGACCAATACGAGCTACTTTGGGATATTCCTTCAAACGATGGTTACCTACAACTTGTTGGTATCATGCAGAAGTTTATCGACCAAACTATCTCAGCGAATACCAACTACGATCCAAGCCGTTACGAAGGTAACAAGGTACCAATGAAGCTTCTTCTTAAGGACCTTCTTACTACGTATAAACTGGGTGTTAAAACACTTTACTATCATAACACTCGCGACGGCGCGTCAGACACATCTGCTCTCGATGCTAAAGCGAGCGAGCCTATGCCACGTCAAGAAGAAGTGGTTGTAGAGGAAGATGATGATTGTGCAGGCGGTGCGTGTAAGATTTAGAACACGCCCCCTGTTTAAATGGCAAATGCATAAAAGGAGTTAACTGCATTTGCCATTAACGTTTCGCAGCAAGAACACAAACAATAATACGCGTTAATCATTAAGTTTTTAGTTAGGCCATCATGAAATACACTACGTTTAATCAGCAAAGTACTAATCCATTGATCGAGCCGATGTTTTTCGGTAACCCCGTAAACGTTGCACGCTACGACCAGCAAAAGCATGCCATATTCGAAAAGCTTATTGAGAAGCAAATTAGCTTTTTTTGGCGCCCTGAAGAAGTTGACGTTTCTCGCGACCGTGTTGATTTCCAAAAATTGACCGACCCAGAAAAGCACATCTTTATTTCAAACCTTAAGTACCAAACCCTGTTAGATTCGGTGCAAGGCCGTAGCCCGAACATCGCGTTCTTGCCTATTATTTCACTACCAGAGTTAGAAACTTGGGTTGAAACATGGTCTTTCTTCGAGACTATTCACTCACGTTCGTATACTCATATTTTGAGAAACTTGTTCTCAGACCCAAGCGAAATATTCGAAGATATCGTAGTGAATGACGAAATTAAGCGACGTGCTGCTGATATTTCTAAATATTACGATGATCTCATTTTCGCCACTCAGCTTTGGCAGACACAGGGTGAAGGCGTACATACAGTGAATGGTGTTGCACACACTATCAACATGTATGAGCTTAAGAAGAAGCTTTACCTATGCATGAACTCGGTGAACGCACTGGAAGCAATCCGTTTCTACGTGTCTTTTGCCTGCACATTCGCTTTCGCTGAGCGGAAGCTGATGGAAGGTAATTCTAAGATTATTCGTTTGATTGCCCGTGACGAGAATCTGCACTTATCTTCAACACAGCATATCCTTAATTTGTGGGCTAAGGGTAAAGATGACCCTGAAATGGCGCAAATTGCAGAAGAGTGTAAAGAAGAAGCGCGCGCTATCTTCATGAACGCTGTCGAGCAAGAAAAGCAGTGGGCTGACTACTTGTTCCAAAACGGCTCAATGATTGGTTTGAATAAAGAAATTCTTTGCCAGTACGTTGAGTACATTGCGAATCAACGTATGTCTGCTATTGGTCTAGACACCCCGTTCGAGATAAGCAGTAATCCACTTCCATGGATGAATAACTATTTGAATTCAGACAACGTGCAAGTGGCACCTCAAGAGTCTGAAATCAGCTCTTATCTTGTTGGTCAAATCGACTCTGCCGTGAGCGAAGACGACTTTGCTGATTTTGAGCTGTAAAACTACAGCTTAATGAGCAGCAACGATAAATCACTCCGCATCGACGTTGTCGATGTGGGGGCGATTATTTCCCCTTCTGATTCCACTATCTTAAACGCCCTTGAAGCAGCGGACGTTCATATTCACTACCATTGTCGTGAAGGCTTTTGTGGTGCATGCCGCACAAAGCTAATTGAAGGCGAAGTTGAGTACACCACAGATCCCCTCGCCTTCATTGACGACGATGAAATTCTTCCTTGTTGTTGCGTGGCTAAATGCCCACTAAAAATAAAAGTACCGCTGTAAAATCTTCATTCATCGTTCTCACTATCACTCTCACAGTGTTTCTGCGCGTTAAAGTAATCCACTTCAATAGTTTTACGTAGCAACTTAACACTAATCAAACGTAAAGATAATGTTATGAGCGAAGTTTCTGGAAAAGTTGTCATCATTACAGGTGCAAGTAGCGGGCTTGGAGAAGCAACGGCGAAAATGCTTGCGGATAAAGGTGCTAAATTAGTGTTGGGCGCCCGCCGTGAAGACCGTCTTAAAAAACTTGTAGATGAAATTGAATCTTCAGGTGGCCAAGCTACTTATCAAACGGTAGATGTCACGAAAAAGGATGAAGTCAAGGCGCTTGCGAAAGCGGCCATAGATGCCTATGGGCGTATTGACGTGCTCGTCAACAATGCTGGTCTTATGCCACTCGCTCCGCTTGACGAGATGAAAGTTGACGAGTGGGATCAGATGATAGATGTAAACATAAAAGGCGTTATGTATGGAGTAGCAGCGGTATTAGGACAAATGCGAGAGCAAAAAAGCGGGCATATTATCAATCTTTCCTCTGTGGCAGGTCATGTTGTGTTCCCTGGAGCAACGGTTTATTGCGCAACTAAATTCGCTGTTAAAGCAATAAGTGAAGGCATTCGCAGGGAGTCAAATGGTGAAATTCGCTCTACCAACATCTCACCTGGTGCAGTGGCGACAGAACTTACTGACCACATTTCTCACAAAGACTCAAAGCAAATGGCAGATGATATGTATGACGATGCTATCGATGCAGATGCTATTGCACGTGCAGTAACGTTTGCCATAGAGCAGCCTGGCGACGTAGACATAAACGAAATGATCATCAGACCTACCCGTCAGGAACTCTAATACAGCTCATTTCTAACGTAATGGTATTGATTGGCCATCTAATGATTAAGCCTGCAAATGCAGGCTTAATTTATTTCTGAATTTAAAGTACTTTTTCGATGGCATACAATTCTTCATCAATGACCTGTAAGCGAGATGCAACAACGGCTCTCGCGTCGTTTACGCCTTTATTATAAAACGATGCGCCCATTTCTTTACTAATGAAGTCCAGAAGAAATTCTCCGTCAAATTGACCAAGTTCCACGCTTAATTCATCATCAAAATATCGTTGCAGTTTAGAGACTAGCGCGTCTTTTTCCTCACGGGTAAATGCAATATTACTCATTGTCATCCTTCATTTGTCACTTATAAAATGTCACGTTCTTTGTGTTAGACTCAACTATCGTTTTTCTTGCTCGTTAGCAATTATAAACGTTTTAACGTTAACACGCCGCACGCCTAATTTTAGATTTTTTTAGCATGTAGACTCGGCCTGGTATGATTTTCGTATACACCTTGTAGGCTTCTCTATTTTTAATTGCTGATTGTCTAAAAACAGTTATTTTAATGCAGAGTCTACATGCCCTTTTGTTCAAAGCACTAGCGCAATAGTTTGCGTAGATAATTACATCAAAATGGGGCATCGCTTTCACGTAATTTGCGAGGTTAACAATGAAAGTTCTACCTATTATCGGAATAACAACCGTACTAGCAGCAAATAGTTTACCTGCTTGCGCCAACCCTAACCCTCATAAAGATAAATCACTCCCTCCGGGTATAGAGAAGAAGTATGAACGAACAGGTGAATTACCGCCGGGTTGGGAAAAAAAGCTAGCCGTTGGAAATCGTTTAGATCGTGATATTTACAGCCATGCCCGCATCATTGTGCCTTTGGGAGAAGACGGGTTAGTAACAGTTCGCATTGAAAACAAAGTGGTACGCCTTATTCAAGCCACAAGGGAAATTGTAGAGATTTTAGATTAAGCCTGCTCATATCTGAAAGAGAGCTTCTGATATGGAGCTCTTAGCTCACTTTTACTTATGGCTTACTATCAACATTTGAAAATTGACTTGCCCTCACTCGACAGTAGTATCTGGAATCAACCATAGTTTTTTAGTTGGGTAGCCATCATGTTATCCCTGCAACACATCACGCAGGATATACTAGAGCCAGTTATTCTTTGTTGTACATCAAGACTCAACAATCCCCAACTTAATGACTTGTTTAACACTTCTATGATAATGGCGGCGTTTCATTTTCTATGATGAAAGTACAAACGGCCCCAATTGCAATAAAGAAATCAGGAACAAAAAATGGCAGCTAACGCACTGTTTAAACCTTACTCAAAGGGCAACTTATCGTTAACCAACCGAATTGTTATGGCCCCCATGACTCGTCAATTTTCGCCTAACGGCGTACCTACCAACGATGTAGCTGGTTACTATAAACGCCGAGCTCAAGGTGGCACAGGTTTGATTATCACCGAGGGCACTACAGTAAACGATAAAGTCGCTACGATGGATGCAAATATCCCTCAATTCCATGGCGATGAAGCGCTAGCCGCTTGGAAAAATGTGGTAGATGAAGTTCACAGTGTCGGTGGGAAAATTATGCCTCAACTATGGCACGTGGGTATGGCGAGGGTAGCGGAAAAAGCGCCTTATCCTGAACTTCCAAGTGCAGGGCCTTCAGGTTTATTCAAACCAGGAAAACAGGGCGCTGAACCTATGACCGTTGAACACATTGAATCCGTGATTACTGCCTTTGCACAAGCAGCAGCAGATGCCAAAACTATTGGTATGGATGGAATTGAGATTCACGGTGCTCATGGTTATCTAATCGACCAGTTCTTCTGGGAAGGCACAAACCAGCGAACTGACAGTTGGGGCGGTAACATGGAAAATCGTGGACGATTTGCGGTTGAAATAATTAAAGCCATACGTGATGCAACCGGTCCCGATTTTCCGATCGTACTGCGCTATTCGCAGTGGAAACAACAAGATTACACCGCTCGTTTAGCGCACACGCCCCAAGAACTAGAACAGTTTCTTCTTCCGCTAAGTGAAGCTGGAGTAGATGTTTTTCATTGTTCTCAGCGCCGCTATTGGGAAAACGAATTTGAAGGCAGTGATTTAAACCTTGCAGGCTGGACGAAAAAATTAACTGGCAAGCCCACCATAACGGTAGGGTCAGTTGGGCTCAATGACGACTTCTTCGGCGCATTCAAAGGGCAAGATTCCAGCACTCGCTCAGTCGATGATTTACTTGAACGTTTAGACGCTGGCGAATTTGATCTGGTTGCTGTAGGAAGAGCGCTACTACAAGATCCGAACTGGGCAAACAAAATAAAAGAAAACCGCACCAACGAACTAGAGCAATACTCTGGTAAAGCGTTAGCAACGCTGTCTTAAGCCCTATTAAATTAAGCACTAGCGCGGCAAAGTTGCGCTAGTGCCTCTCCCAAAAGGACTCAAAGTCTGATTTGCTGAGCGGTTTTGCAATGAAATAACCCTGCGCATAATCACAGCCCATGCTTTTTAGAATATCGTATTGTTCTTGTGTCTCGACACCTTCCGCTACTACCTTTATTCCGAGTTTATTCGCCATCACAATAATGGCTTCGCACAGCACCTTATCATTGCTAACGTCAGTCATCGACTTCACAAAGCTCCTGTCAATCTTGATAAAGTCTGTAGGAAAGCGCTTTAAATAAGAAATAGAGCTGTAACCTGTACCAAAATCATCCAACGCGATATCAACGCCTGCTTGCCTAAACTGGAAAAGCTTCTTGGACACCATCTCATTGGCTTCCATTAATAAGTTTTCCGTGACTTCAAGAAGTATAGAACGCGCAGAGATCTTCTGGTCTAAAAGCAGGTTTAACCATTGAGTTATATTAGATTCTAAATTGAAGTAGTGGCTAGGTGACGTATTAATACTCACCTGCAGCTCTTGACGGTTTTGGGCTTTCCATTGTTTGATATTGGCACAAACTTCATTAAATACCCAATTACTAATATCAATGATGAGTCCAGATTCTTCAGCGAGCGGAATAAATTCTTCAGGTGTAATTCTCCCCTTCGTGGGATGCTGCCATCGAAGTAACGCTTCAGCTTTCATCACTTTTTGGCTACTGAAACATGCAATTGGCTGATACTCAATAAACAATTCATTGTTCTTAACTGCATAGCGCAAATCATTCAACAAGGTCATTCTCTTGATTGCTGCAGTTTGCATGTCGTGGGTATAATACTGATAGTTGTTTTTACCGAGATCTTTAGCACCGTACATCGCTTGGTCGGCATTCTTTAACAGGCCTTTGACGTCTTTTGCGTCGTCCGGGTATAAAGTGACACCTAAGCTCGCGCTAGTATGCACACGTTCCAGCTCTAAACTATAAGGTTTTGCGATCTCGCCGAGTAACTTTTGTACGACCAGTTCTATAGAACTTAGACCTTTAATGCCGTTTAGGATAATGACAAATTCGTCACCACCTAATCGGGAAACGGTGTCATCAGAACGCAAACACTGCTTTATTCTTCTGGCACATTCAATTAAAAGCTTATCCCCTATATCGTGACCAAGCGTGTCATTAATATCTTTGAAATTATCAAGGTCTAAGAATATCACCGCTACCTTATCGCTCTCTCTATCGGCAGCCTTAATGGCTAACTGCAAGTGAGCCAACATAAGGTTTCGGTTGGGAAGTCCTGTCAAAAAATCATAGTTGGCTTGCTTCCATATAAGTTGATTAGCCAGCTCTCTTTCAATAGCGATGCTAGCGATATGCGCGAACTGTTCGATTAAGCGCATTTCTTCCGCTGTCGGTACTGCTTTTTCTCTATGATAAATTGCAAAAGTACCAATAGCGTCACCATTAGCTCTTTGTATTGGCTGTGACCAACAAGAGCATACACCAGCGCGCAATGCTAAATCTTTCCAATCGGTCCAAAAGGGGTGCGTACTGATATCTTCAACAATGGTCGGTAAGTTCGTCGCGGCAGTATTTCCACATGATCCCCTCCCTACACCAAACTCAACGCCATCGATAGCGTCGTTATAAAAGTCGGGTAAAGAAGGCGCAGCACCCTTTTTCAGCTTGCCATCTTCTAATAGCAGAATACTGCAAATTTGATCTGTGTATTCGGCCTCTATAGCATTCACAATGTCGTGGAGCACGGTATGCAATGACTCTGCATTTACCACTTTCTCTAAAATAGCGCTCCTCACACGGGTGATTTTTTGTGTTTGAGCTAGCTTAAATTGGTACTCTTCCAACTGAGTTGAGAGATCATTGTATTCTTGTCGCTGTAGTTCCGACTCTACAAGTTTTGCAAGCTGCTCTAACTGCTGTATTTGAACGCAATTGAATATTTTTGGATTATTATCCAACACACATAGCGTTCCCACCGCAACCCCCTCTATCATCAGCCTAGCACCCGCGTAAAAGCGAATGTGAGGATGACCAACCACATACGGATTACTTTTGAAGCGAGGGTCCTCTTGAGTATCTGGAACGACTAAGGTTTTGTCCTGCGCTACAGCATGGGCACAAAAGGCGACATCCCTTTGTGTTTCAGTCATATCGAAATTAATAGCTGACTTAAACCACTGCCTACTGTCGTCGACAAATGTAATCGATGCAAATCTACAATCAAAAATGCTACTCGCTAGTCGAGTAATACGGTCAAAGCGCTCTTCTGGTGGGGTATCGAGCACCCTCAGTTTGTTGAGTGCGGCCAGTCTCTCATGTTCATTTACAATAGTCGGGGGTGTGCGCACAATTCACTCTTAAATCCAACACGGTCGAATTTCGCACATTGTTCAACACGCTTTCAATAGCATGATCAAGCCAGTTTAACATTATTTCTGCCACTCTCTTTGGCTTTGTATAATACGTCATCGGCTTCCGATAGTGCTGACTCAATAGTGTCATGATGTTCTTTTACATAAGATACACCCGCACTAACAGTAATATCAATAAACTTCCCGTTCACATCTAGAGGTTTTTTATTTATTCGATCTCTCAACTTTTCAGCTAACTTGAAGGCGCCTGCGCGGTCGGTATCAGGCAATAAAAGTACGAATTCCTCGCCGCCAATGCGCGCTACGCAATCTACATTACGTAAAGACATTTTTAAAATTTTTGTTACGTGCTTAATCGCTTTATCACCCATGTCGTGGCCGTGAGTGTCGTTGATACGTTAAAAAAATCGATATCGAATCACCACTGACAGCGAACGCTTGTAGCGGTGACTAGCCGCTATTGCTTGTTGGAAAATTCAAATATTGCTCTTTAGTCTAGAAATATGCGTTAACGCTCCCCCATTAAACTCTATAGAACTATTTCGCCACGGCGGAAAATAACGCTTTTTCTATTTTAAACGTAGCGTATAAAACGCTATTTTTTTATAACCAAGTAGATGCCACCCAACGTAGCTATTGAAGCAACCAGGATCTGCATTGTGAGTGGCTCACCAAGCGCTATCCAACCCATAAGTGATGCTATGACAGGCACGCTCAGTTGCACTGTCGCGGCGGTGGTTGATTTGATAAGGGGAAGCGCGCTGTACCAAATAGCGTATCCGCAACCCGATGCAAACACCCCTGATGCAAGCGCGTAATAAACACCCTCGCTATCTAAGACAAAATTATCTGCGCCCACGAAGCAAACCACACCAACCAAAGGAACACAGAAAAACGCGGCATAGACAAAATTACCCGATGTAGATAAAAGGGCTGAGCTACTTTTTTTACCCAAAAGCGAATAGACGCCCCAAGCCATACCCGCCAAAACCATAACCGCGCCAGCTAAAAGAGGCGGTGCTGCCGCGCTAGGCAACAGTAAGATAACAAGGCCTAAAAATGCCAACACAAACCCCAACCACTGCCATTTTTTAAATCGCTCGCCATTGAACAACCCTACGGAAATCATAGTGAGTTGCACGGCACCAAATAATAAAAGTGCCCCCGTTCCCGTGGACATTGAAATATAGGCATATGAAAAGCAGATAGCGTAAACGAACAACGAAATGCCACCGAGTACGCTGGCGTTGGTTTTTAGGCCATGAAAAAGGCCTTGAGAAGGCACGCTCTCACTTTTGCGACGTTGGAAATAAGAAGACAAAAGTAACAACGCTATCGCCCCGCTCGCTAAGCGTAAGATAGTAAAACTAGCTGGATCTATATCGGTGTTAGCAAGAGCCATGCGGCAAAGTAGCGAATTAGCAGCAAATGCAATCATGGCAATAGCGACCAATACAAAGGTTTTCAACAAACCGAATCTCCCTAGTTTTAAACGCAAAAATGCTCAGCAGTACACTAACTTATCCCGTAATGCATCGAAAAGTAAATGCTTAAACGCAAGAGACAATATCTTACAACGACGTAGACAGGTCAAACTGACTAAAACGAAAAAGAGGACCGAAAGGTCCTCTTTAAATTAGTTATTACTTGATGAGAGTTTTAAAGCGATAAGCCTAAGCGCTCAGCCACTTCAATATAGGTCTCGACAACAGAGCCCAAACCTTGTCTAAAGCGGTCTTTGTCCATCTTTTTACGGGTTTCTTTATCCCACAAGCGACAGCCATCTGGTGTAAACTCATCACCTAGTACGATATTGCCATCTTTGTCGACACCAAACTCTAGTTTATAGTCTACAAGCAACATACCCGCGTCATCAAAGAGTGCTTTCAAAACACTGTTAACCTTGAAGGTCAATGCTTTCATTTCAGCAATTTGCGCTTCGGTTGCCCAACCAAATGATAAAATATGGTAGTCATTTACCATTGGGTCGTGAAGTGCATCATTCTTTAAGAAAAACTCGAAAATAGGTGGGTTAAGCTCTTTGCCCTCTTCCACACCCAGTCTGCGAACTAAAGAGCCAGCAGACAAGTTTCTCACCACACACTCAACAGGGATCATGTCGAGCTTCTTAACCAAAGACTCAGTGTCAGAAACCAGCGCCTCAACTTGCGTTGCAATGCCTGCTTCTTCAAGCTTTGTCATAATAAAGTGATTAAACTTGTTGTTTACTTCACCTTTGCGTTCTAGCTGTTCAATCTTCTCACCATCAAACGCCGAAGTGTCGTTTCTAAAGTGAAGAATAAGTTTATCGCTATCATCAGTGTAATAAACAGTTTTTGCTTTACCGCGGTAAAGCTCGTCGCGTTTTTCCATTCTCAGTCTCAGTTATATATCAAGGTTATCTTCTGACATGACCTCAGCAAATGCACTGTAAAGGTCGGAAACCTGATTTGCTTCAAACGGTACACTTTCATTATTCATGAAGGTAACTGACGTGCGATCCGCACCCGCTCTTGCAACTTTCAAACGATAGTCACCTTTCTTTAGCAACTCTTTATCGCTTGAGAATAAACCATCCCACCAACTACCTTGATCACCATTGTAAGTGACAAATAATAGGCCGTTTGATTTATCTAAATCTTTAACGTCAAAACCAAGCTTACGCAGTACTAACAGCATTCTTGGCCACGCTACATCATACTTAGCTTCTACGATATACGCCGCATCACCATCGGCATTAAAGCCCATCTCGGTATTGATACCCTGACGGATACGAGCAATTCTTCGTGTCTCTGCTAGCTGAATTTGGTACTCATAGTGACCAACAACTTGATTCAACACCTCAACTTCTTCGCGACGTTCTTCCATTGAAGAGACTTCTGCAACCACGTCGTTGCCCAATGTTTGCATATAGTCCTTTAATTCAACAGTAAGCGCAGCACTACGGCCGTGAGGTTTAACGTCTAAGCTGAATTCAAAACGTCGACCGATTTCGCTTTCTTCATCTATAAAGCTATACCAAGGACCTTCGACTTCTCTAGTTATCACCATCCAGTCAGTAACCAGCACTTTCTCTTCTGGACTAAAGCTATCTACACCAATACCTTGTTCATCTAAGAAACTTAAAAGCGAGTTCCAAATTGCTTGGCTTAGCGGCTGACTATCGTCAACCTGGTCAAACCAAATGGTTGCTGAACTCTTACCTTCCTCAATGTGAGAACCCGTAACTAACGGTAAAACTAATGCTGGCGAGCGAACCATCAACGACTTGCCCACCAAATTTGAATCGGCCTCTTGACCTAACTCAGGTAATACAAAATCACGAGAAAAAGCAGGTGCATCTAAGTCAGAAGGTACTTTTAGCGATTCTTGTTCTTTAGTTTTTAAGTATTCGTAGCTGCCAGACGCGGTCTTTCTATCTATTTGGCTTGAACAACCTGCAAGTGCAACCATCGCTACTGAACTTGCTATAGCCAGCGTTCTTTTCATCTGTGTTCCTTATTAACCAGAAATCAATGCGTATTTTTTTAGTAGTTCTTCGATACGTTTTTGGCTTGATAGTTCCGGTAAAACCATAGGTAATCGCATAACTGCGCTTTCCATCATGCCCATTTTATACAATGCCCACTTCGGCATTACTGGATTTGGTTCAATGAATAGCTCGCTATGAAGCAACTTAATGGTTTCATCGATATCGCGACATTTATCAAAATTATTTTCTAGCGCAGCCTCACACATTTGTGCGATTGCTTTAGGCACTATGTTAGCCGTTACGGAGATAACGCCGTGGCCGCCTTCACACATAAACTCGCAGCTTGAACCGTCGTCGCCGCTAAGTAAAACAAAGTCATCGGGAACCAAAGGCTGAGTAGCCTTAAGGCGTGCGATATTACCGGTTGCGTCTTTAAGACCAACGATATTTTTGTGGGTTGCTAGTTTTGCTACCGTTTCAGGCAGCATGTCGGCTACGGTGCGGCCTGGCACATTGTAAAGAATAACAGGTAAGTCACTAGCGTCTGCAATTGCATTAAAGTGCGCGACCATACCCGCCTGTTGAGGCTTATTGTAATAAGGTACTACGCTTAGGAAACCGTCAATACCTGTAGAGCCTAACTGCTCCGTAAGAAAAATAGCCTCTGCCGTAGAGTTTGCGCCACTGCCGGCAATAACCGGAATTGCTCCCGATGCCATAGCAACAGTTTCTTTAACCACATTGATGTGTTCATCAAAAGGTAGCGTTGCTGACTCACCAGTAGTTCCAACCGACACTATACCGTGGGTGCCCTGCTCTACATGAAACTTCACAAGTTTCTCTAAAGACTTGTAATCAATATCGCCGTTTTCGAACATCGGCGTGACGAGTGCTACGTAACTACCAGTAAACATAATCTCTCCGAAAAATGTGAGCGCACATGGTAAATATGTCGGTGCTTAAACACAAGTAATAGCGCAAGTAAAATGACAAGAATTTGACAATATCTTATTCAAAGGCAAGAAAAAGGCGCTGACTTATAAAAAAACTCTGTGCTAACATCCCGACATTATTAACATTGAAGTGAAGTAGATGTCGAAACACCAACTTATCGTCACCATCTTGGGGACAGACAAAAGTGGCATTTTAAGCGAAATTGCAACGACGGTATCAGAAGCTCAGTGCAATATTCTAGATAGCAGGCAAGCCATTTACGGCAAAGAGTTCTCGTTGACCATGATCATAGAAGGAACGCAAAGCGCTATCACAAAAGCTGAATGTATTTTACCTTCGCTATTTCAGCGTCTTGACCTGCTTTCTATGATGAAGCGAACTAGCCATCACGAAAAGCAAAACCTAGCCCATCTTTTTAATGTCGAGTTTAGCGGAGAAGACGCAGCTGGCTTGATTAAAGCGGTAACCGGTTTTTTTGCCGAGCGTCATGCAATGATAAGCGCATTTAGACAACGCACATTTAAAGACAAGACATCGGGTAAAGACAACATGCGTTGCAAATTTGTTGTTTCTCTTCCCTCTAATGAAAATGTAGACGCACTAGAATCTGATCTAATGTCCCTGTTCACTTCGTTAAATGTGACAGGCAAAGTTGTAGACAAACAAAAAAAGGATCCCAATGAAAACGTTACAAGCTGGTGATAAAGCCCCACAACTCTCATTGCAGAACCAAAATGATGAAACCGTATCTTTAGCTGATTTCGCAGGTAAAAAAGTACTGGTTTATTTTTACCCTAAAGCGATGACGCCAGGTTGCACAGTACAAGCCCAGGGCTTACGCGACGTAAACGAAGAACTCACGGCGAAAAATGTGGTTGTGCTAGGAATTAGCCCAGATGCAGTCAAACGCTTGCCGAAATTCATCGAAAAAGAAAACCTAAACTTTACGTTGCTTTCTGATGAAGACCACGCCGTTGCCGATGCTTTTGGTGTGTGGGGACCTAAAAAGTTTATGGGTAAAGAATATGATGGCATTCATCGCCAGACATTCCTCGTGGATGAAAACGGTGTTATTGAGCACGTTTTCAACAAGTTCAAAACAAAAGAACACCACTCCGTAGTACTTGATTATCTAAACAGCTAAACCGGTATAGAATTTAAAAAGCCCCGATAACATTATGTTTTCGTGGCTTTTTTATACTTACTCAATTCGTATCAGTGTTTACCTATAACGCCTATTTGAATCAGTACTCGTTTTGAATCTCGTACTGGATGGCGCTGACTGGTTCGCCAAATGGGAATAACTACTTTGCCTCTTCGGGTACAATAACGGGGTTACTAGACCACGCTGTAATTACCGCCTTCACGAGGGTAGCGAGAGGAATAGCGAAAAATACGCCCCAGAAACCCCAAAGACCTCCAAACACTAATACTGCAACGATTATATAAAGCGGATGCAAGCTAACCGCCTCCGAGAATAGCAGCGGTACCAACAAGTTACCGTCTAACGCCTGAATAATGCCGTACGCTATCATTAAATACCAAAATTCTGGTGAAATACCCCACTGAAACATAGCGACAACGGCCACGGGTATGGTAACCACTGCTGCACCGATGTACGGAATAAGTACTGAAAATCCCACCAATACGCCAAGCAAAATAGCATAACGTAAGTCCATCAATACAAACGTTACGCAGCTCACCGCGCCCACAATTATAATCTCGATCACTTTGCCGCGAATATAGTTGGCAATTTGAGAGTTCATTTCGTGACCAACTTGCGTAATTAAGCGTCGCTCCTTAGGCAGCAAGCGAGATATGCTGTCTAAAAAGAAAAGCTTATCTTTTAGCATGAAAAACACCATAAGCGGTACGAGGATCACGTAAACGAGCAACGCAGCTAAGTTGGCGATATTACTAAACGAAGCAGAAATAAGGGTTTCGCCCACCTCAACCAGTTTGTCATTTAAACCTTCCATCATTTGATGGATTTGATATACCTGAACATAATCTGGATATTTGTCCGGAAGCGTTAATATCCATTCTTGTGCTTTCTGCCATATTAGCGGCGTTTCTTGAATCAAGTTAACGCTTTGCTTTGATATAATTGGAACAAGGCCAATTAAGGTTAATATGGTTATAGTGATAAAGCCGAGCATTACAACGACGCAGGCGAGCGTTCTACTTACGCCGACATTTACCAAGCGACAGACTGGCCAATCGAGTAAATACGCAATCACTGCTGCAACCAACACAGGCATAATTAGCCCGCCCCACAATAGCAACACTGCCGTGGTCAAAAGGATCAAGATAAGCAACATTGCTGCATCAGGATCAGAAAATTTGCGTCGGTACCAACGACCAAAAACGCTAATCATATAAACGCCTAGAAATTACTAAGAATAGGACACGCATCATAGTTGATAGCGCTAGCACTTAGCAATAAGTAGCACTTAAGAATCTTTCAAAATCAAACTGGTATGATGTTTTTACAGTATAAGCATTAGTGTGTAGAGTGGTTGTTACAACAGTAAAAGAATAAACTGGATGCGTTTGTGTGTCGCATTGGTATAACTGACGTGTCATAAACGAGATGGCATAGGCGATATTGCCTTGTGTCTTCGAAAATGATGCATATAAGAAAAAAATAAAATTTGAAACTGTTTAGCAACTTAGCGCTCTAAGGATTAAGCAGTATTAACCGTATACAATGATTGTAGGTTCATGAGAAAAAAGTTTTCAGCATCTTTGGTTGCCCTTTCCTTCGTGCTCACATCGAGCCTCACGGCTGTTGCACAAGATGCCAATTACAGCAATAAAAATGCGTTACCTGAAATAGGTGTTGTTGCGTCAGACGCCATATCGCTTGATAAAGAGATGATTGTAGGCGATGCCGTAATGCGGCAAATGCGCGGTCAAAGTCCTGTAATCTCAGATCCGGTGCTGGATGAATATTTACAGGATGTAGGCAACCGATTGGTTGTCCATGCTGACAACGCCAAATTTCCCTTTGAATTTTTCTGGGTCAATAATGATGCCATTAACGCATTTGCGTTTTTTGGCGGTCACATTGGTGTTCACACGGGTTTAATGCGTCGTGCTGAAAATGAAAGTGAACTGGCTTCGGTGCTAGCGCACGAAATTTCTCACGTAACTCAACGCCACATAGCACGACGTATGCAGGCGCAGCAGCGCTCATCTCCTCTAGCCTTGGCGTCACTTATCGGCGGGGTGCTAATTGCTATGGCCAACCCAGAAGCGGGTATTGCGGCCATGCAGGCGGGAACCGCAGCCTCTGCACAATTGCAAATCGACTATACCCGTTCAAATGAACAAGAAGCCGATAGAATTGGTATCGCAATGCTTGCTCGTGCGGGCTTCGATCCGAGTGCGGCTGCTTCATTCTTTTCTACCATGGCGGAAGAGTACCGCATGGTTTCTCGTCCACCCGCAAGGCTGCTTACTCACCCTTTAACCGAAACCCGTATTGCTGACGCGAGAAATCGCGCTGGTGACTACCCTAGACGCTACTTACCCATTAACAAGCAATTCGAGTTGGCTAAAGCACGTATAAAGGCACGCTACTCGTTTAAAGCTGATTACGCTGTAGAATATTTCGAAGCGGCCGTGGCTCAAGACGTACAGCGCAGTAAAGAAGCGTCATTATATGGTTTAGCGCTTGCTTATATGCGCGCCGAAAAAATCGAAAAAGCCAAAGACATTATGGATGAGTTAATAGCAAAAGATAGAGGAAACCTCTTTTATCTCGACGCTATGACAGATATCTATATTTCTCAAGGTGAGCCTTTAAAAGCCGTTGAAATGCTAAGACCTTACGTTACGCATAACCCTAGAAATCAAGTATTGGCGCTGAACCAGGCCAATGCTTACATAAGCGCAAACAAATATGAAGAAGCGGTGTCTCTACTTAAAGATTTCCTGCTGGTTAAAAAAGATTATCAACTGGCACATCAGTTGATGAGTGAGGCGTATCAAAAGTCGAAACGTTTCTCGCAAATGCATCAGAGCAAAGCGGAAGTATATGCACTTTATGGAGCTTATAACCGCGCGGTTGACGAACTTCAATATGCGTATAATTTTGCAGGCGATGATCACCTTGAAAAACAAAGAATCAGAGCGAGAATAAAACAATTTCGCGACCAAGAAGAGCGTTTACAACGACTCTAGACCATCGCACTTCACTGCTATTCTTCAGCGCCTTTCAATTCAGCTAGGCGCTGACGCAGATGCGCTGCCGTAATTTCTCCCATTATCGTATCTTTTATTTTCCCATCAGGTCCAAGAATAAAGGTCGCTGGCAAATAAGGGGGTTTTTGCATGGGCAGTTTAGTGTCTGGCGAACTTACAATAACAGGCAATTCAATATCAAACTTCTTAGCCATGGCTTTGAGTTCAGGCTTCGTTTTAAGGTCGTAGTTAATAGCAAAAAGACGGGTATCGTCAGGTAGCGACTGATTAAATGTGACGAGCTCAGGCATTTCTCGTAGACATGGTGCACACCATGGCGCAAAGTAATTTACCACGACCCACTTCCCCTCAAGATCTTGCCAAAGGAAAGCAGTTCCATCTAATGTTTCAAAGTCATGTTGAAGACGCTGATACGTATATGCACCGGCAAACGCAACAAGCGCTAACAGCACTAGAAAGAGTATAGGCTTTATTTTTCCTGCATTGCTTTTTAACTGTGACAACAACATATAACCTTCTAATTTTGACTATTTTTCATAGTGCCAGATTCTTACTTCGCGCACTAACATAAGTTCAACCACGCTTTTTAAACACCGACTTCCAGAAACGATGCTGTAAACAAAGAATAGTACGAATTTATTACCCGTTATCGGTAAACTGCTTGATATTCTATGGCAAAAACGCAATAGTTCGCGCCAATTCATATAATCATGAACAAGAGTATTTATGACAGACATTAACATTATTCACAATCCTCGCTGTTCAAAGAGCAGACAAACCCTAGCATTACTTGAAGAGCAAGGTGTAGCGCCTGTTATTGTTGAGTACCTAAAGCACCCTCTAGACGCAAAAGAACTGAAAGAGATATTTAAAAAACTTAACCTTGGATCGGTTAGAGATATGATGCGTACTAAAGAAGCAGAATATAAAGATGCTAACTTAGGTGACAGTGCACTGTCTGACAATGCGCTTTTTGAAGCTATGGCTCACACGCCCAAGTTGATAGAGCGTCCAATTGTTATTAATGGCGAGAAAGCCAGAATTGGTCGTCCACCAGAATCTGTTTTGGAAATTGTATAGTGCAACCTGTTCTCGTACTTTATTACAGCCGCAACGGCAGCACAAAGCGATTAGCTGATGCCATCGCCCAAGGTGTATCGTCATTAGATGTTCCTGTGATAGTACGTACAGTCAAGAGTATCAGCGATGCAGCTAATGACGCGGCATCTAGTGCTGTACCCGAGGTTTCCCTTCAGGAACTCGAACAGTGCAGTGCCCTAGCGTTAGGTAGTCCTACGCGTTTCGGCAATATGGCAGCGCCAGTAAAACATTTTTTGGATTCTACAAGCAGTCAATGGTTAAAAGGCGCGTTGATTGACAAGCCTGCGTGTGTATTTACATCTTCTTCTTCCATGCACGGCGGCCAGGAATCCACATTACTTTCCATGATGGTTCCGCTTATCCATCACGGCATGGTGATTTGCGGGCTACCTTACAGTGAGCCTGCGCTACACAACACCACAATGGGTGGCAGCCCTTACGGTGTAACACACGTCGCTCATCACAGTTTAAGTGCACCAGAGCAATTGAGTGCAGATGAAAAAGCGCTATGCATTGCTCAGGGTAAGCGACTTGCAATGTTCGCTAAAAAGCTAGCTGACAACGCCTAACAGTTACGTTATTTGGCGCATAAAACGTAGACCTTATAAAGAACATTAAAAAACAAATTGTTTCGGAGACATTACCATGGCACCAGATACGCGTTTTTATCGCTATCTCGCACTTATAAGCCACACCGGGTTAATCGTGTGGATAACACTGTGGCAATTTACATTTACTAAAGAGCATACTTACTCTCCTTTGTTTATTGCCTTGTTTTATATTTTACCTTTATTGTTACCTTACTGGGGTATATTAAAAGGCAAGCCATATACTCACGCATGGGCCAATTTTGTCGTTTTGTTTTACCTCATTCACGGATGCACTGTGGCATACGCTGTACCTGATGAACGTTGGTATGCAGTGGTAGAGATTATTCTATGCACGGGTATGTTTGTCGGCTGTAGTGCGTTCGCTAGAAAACGTGGTCGTGAATTGGGTTTGGGCCTTAAAAAGCTTAAAGAAGAGATGCAAGAAGAAAAAGCACGCTTTGAGCAAGGTCAACAATGATCATGTAATACACAGCGAAAACACATGCTGCCAAGGGGTTAATATGACACGCCATTTGCATGAACTTACATTAGTAATCGCATCATTATCGTTACTTGCAGCATGTGGAGGCTCTGGTTCAGGCGATAGTTCAGCCCCAAGCACTCCTTCCATTCCTCCAACCATTAGCATTTCAGGCCCTACAAACGCCGTTGTAGGCGATGCGGTCGACTTTGCTGTCGCCTCGCCTACTGGCCACGCTATTGTAGATATCGATTGGCAAGTCTCAGGTGTATCACAGCAGCCTCTCAGTGCTCACACGCAGGCTATAGGCTTTGATGTTACCTCTTCAGGTAGCTTCGATATCGCCGTAAACGTTAGCTTAGAAAATGGCACAACGCTTACAGACACCATAACGTTACAAACGAACGAAAGTACCGCGCCGATTGCCGCATTACGATTGGGTCATGAGGCATCCGAAGGCGGCAGAGTTTCTCTTCGCGTTGACACCGTTAACTCGCAAGGGTTAACAATCTCAAATATCACGTGGCAACAAACGTCTGGGCCAATCGTCAATAACTTCAACTTTGATGATGGTGATTATTCTCATTCGATATATTTTCAAGCGCCTCGAGTCAGCAACGACACAATCATTGAAATAGAAAGTACCGTTACACTCTCAAATGGCGAGGTGTTAACCGATAGCGCGCAAGTTCTAGTGAAAAACATCGACATTAACAATAGCGGCCTTTTTGTAGGTGACGAGACAAGTATTCCCGAAACGGTAAGCGCGCATATGCAGCCCTATAGAGCCGACAGCCCTTACGCATCGGCACTTGTTGATTGTGTTTATAACAATCAGGTTTCAAACAGCTGTACGTTCTCTCAGCTACCACTGATTGGCCAAGTCACCGAAAGCCCCACTATCGATGATATTTTAGATAGAACATACGTCTCGCATCCGTGGATGGGCGATGCATTTAGAACGTATTTAGAAACTTCAGCAACCCGTGATGACATGCTTAAGTTACTACGCGCAACTAACGCGATTGTGATTTCTTACGATATCCGCCCGTCATTTTATTGGGTTGCCACTGGTGCCATTTACTTAGATGCCAATAACTTTTGGCGCACACCGCAAGAGCGAGACACGCTAAATACTCGCCCAGATTATAGAAGTGGTTTTGGTAGTGAGCTCGATTTTACGACGTCATGGCGCTACGTGAAAAACGGGGCCTATTATTTTCCTAATATCAGCACAGCGAACGTAGCAGATAGACTTCCACGTGACGTGAGCGACGTAGAAGCAGCATTAAGCTATTTGCTATACCACGAACTAGCTCACGCCAATGACTTTTTCGACTACACCGAATGGCAACAACTCAGCAATAGCGCGAGCCCACTGTCGTCTTATGATGACAGCTCTCCCATTTCTACGGGGCTAACAACTTCATTGCCTCTTACGTCGTCACAACTCCATGCTTTGGCCGAAGTTCGATACGGCGGCGCAACCGCTTCAAGCGCGCAGCGAAATTATACCGCGCTACAAGTGGCAAATTGGTTTGAGGATGATGGTGCGGTTGCTTTCTATTCTTACTTTACGGAACGAGAAGATCTCGCCATGTTATTCGAGCGCTTCATGATGCTTTACCGGCTTCAGGCAGAAGCGGATGTAGGCGTATTTACAAGAGAGACACTGGAAGACGGCAGTTTCATTCCCACTTGGGCTCAGAGAAACCGTGTTAATGATGATAACGTTACTATGCGCGTAGATTACGTATTAAGTAGAATTTTACCCGAACTCGATGTACCTGCTATTCAAGCGTCACTTCCAAGCCCTTATCTGCTTCCGAACGATATTACCTGGCGGGACTCTGCGTCTAGTACAAATCCAAACGTACAGTCTGCGAGCGATAAGTTAATGCTACAGCTCGACGGAAACAATTCGGTTACTTCCGATGGAACTCTAATGACGGTAGCAGAAGAATTTAGCACCACATCAAGCGCTCATAGTTTAAGAAAAGAACAATAAACGGCAACAGAGCAGCGATTTGACTAACGCAGGTTAAACTCGCGCTTTGGCTAACTTAGGTTGAGCTCGCGCTTAGACTATCTTAGGTTAAGCTCGCGCTTAGACTATCTTAGGTTAAGCTCGCGCTTTGGCTAATTTAGGTTAAGCTCGCGCTTAACCATGCCCACCGATAAGCGTTTTTGTTCTTGGAGTGAGCGTGTGTCTAAACGGGCTAATAGTGACATGAGGCTTTTTAGGTCTCGTTCACTATGGTGCAAAAGAAACTGTAGTGCTTGGTTTGATAGCTTTAATCCACGTTCCGCTGCACGTAAGCGCACGGCTTCTTCACGACCATTGTCATCCAGTTGTTTTACGTGATAAATAACCCCCCACGCCAAGCGAGAACGCAAGTCAGGTAAAACAAAAGCAGGGTTAGATGGGCCTAGGTGACTAGAACAAAGTACCATGGTTTGTTTAGTCTCAATCACTCGGTTTAACAAATCGAATAACGCTTCTTCCCAACGTAAATCGCCGGCTATCGCGTGAATGTTGTCTAATGCGATTAACGAAAGATTCTCTAGGCCTTCGAAAATATCGAGCGACCACGCTTCGTAATTATTAAGATTTAAATAAAGGTGACTAACCGATTTTTCGGCTAGTTGATGACAAGTGGCAAACAATAAGTGACTTTTACCGATAGCGGTACTGCCTAGTAAAGTAAGCAAAGGCAGCTGAAGCGATGCTAAAGGCCCCAATTCAGGAGCCTCGCGCCAGTGTGGCAGCGCATCTGCAATCTGCTCAAGGACTGAAACTACTTCTTCGTTACCCGTATTGACAAAACTATCGAAGTTTTCGTCAACAGGTAGCGTGACAGGCAAAGGCAGCTGCATGCTAAATTAATTGCTCCAATAGAAACTGTGTCCTTTCACGGATTGTCCGTACGAATCGGTTACGGGACGTAATTTGCTTTCTAGTTTAATACTGTTAAGTAAATCGTCCACCGTTCCAATTAATGTAAGTGAGTACGTGGCAACAGAACCAGATTGCTCTACTAGTGTAGCGTTTTCAATCACACTTAAACTATTTAAATAGTCAGTAGCGCTGGCGTAACTTTTTACCGAGCCAATATTGGCAATCGATACCTTGATAACTTCTCGCTCAGACGCTTCGATTCCTACGATGGCATAAAGCGACGATAAGTAATTTGAGTAGGCATCGATTAACTGATTGCCAAGAGCTTCGGGCGAATCACCGTATATGCTGCCATAGCTAACCTTACCGCCACCAACGAACACCCAGTCTAGTGCATAGTCACCTTCATCGGCACGCTTCGCATAGTTGGCAAACTCGTTCATGGTGAACGGCATCGTTGTGCTCTCTTCCTGCGCCAGCTCCTTCGCCGAGGTTCCGTCAGCATTATTTAAGTTTTGGTTTGTAGCGTCATAACCGTCGTTTAACTGAGCATCAACACCGTTATTAATCGCACCAGACTCAACGTTATCTGAAAAGGTACGCTGTGCGTCCGTATTATCTACACGCGGATTTCGCTCATCGAAACTTTGTTCATCAGTTTGTGCTCTAAACTGTGCTTCTTCATCTAGCACGCTATCAAGAGATTCTACTGTGCCAGAAGGCACAACATTTTCCGGCAAATCAGGAATTGCACTCGCGTCGTTACGATAAACTCTGGCACCAATAATGTTGTCGACGCCATAGCGTGTAGAAGCTTTGCGCAAAGGCTCAACAAATCGTCCCCACACATCATAGGTAGAAATATTTACATTGTCGGTAAGGTCCATTAAAGGCAAGCTTAATGGTACGCCTCGTTCTTTCGCTGTTTGTTTGAGCGTATGTTGTAATTCTGTATTGAGAGATTCATCTAAGATGACGCGAGTTTCGTTTTCGTCTTCCTGCGCAAGCCACACTATCGTTTCAGGGCGTCTATCACCCCAGAGCGGAAGCATTTCACGCTGAAGAAGTTCATTGAGTTTTGCTTGATCGAACTCCGCAACGTAATACGTTCTACCTTTGTCAAAAGCAAATCGATAGGAACGAAGCAGCGATTGAGGCGACGATAACGCTGCTCTAACACCGGCATTATCGAGCACGCTTGTGCTGCCCGACATCTTCACAAAAACCTGCCTTAATGCTTTTTTAAGCGCGTTTTGTTGGGTACGCTGAGTTTGATCTTCAACTTGAATCTGCGCTTCGTTGACCACAACGCGTTGAGCCGCATTTATGAAGGGGGCATAAGTCAGCGCAGCAAGAAATGAAATGCCCAGAATGCCTTTCAAGCTAACTCTCGTTAAATTAATTCCATTGGTGTTACGCTTTACTGCCGTTAACATTGACACTCCATACTCTCTTAAAATCAATTCCTTACCTATCGAATCGTCAGTTAATCTCGTTTACCTATATACGGTAAACTTGGACTAACCTGCGCGCAATTCACTCTACTTTTTAGAGCGAGACATTTTATCAAGCAAGATGTTCACCAAAAGATAGCCTTCTATTGTCTTTTATATTGGGTTTAATTTCACCCCTAAAATAAAAAAGATCAAAAAGCGCATAAAATAGCCTTCACAAATTGGACTTGTGACGACTTGCTGGTAGAATCCGCGGTTTTCTACCTCTTAGTTTCAGGGCCCAACCGTGAGCGAAAATAAAACCTCTTTAAGTTACAAAGATGCAGGCGTAGATATCGATGCAGGTAATCAACTTGTTGAACGCATTAAATCTGTTACCAAGAAAACCCATAGACCAGAAGTAAAAGGTAATCTGGGTGGTTTTGGTGCACTTTGCGAACTGCCTACTAAATATAAAAAGCCGCTACTTGTTTCAGGTACTGACGGCGTGGGTACAAAACTAAGAGTTGCTATGGATGCTAACCGTCATGACGGTGTTGGTATCGACTTAGTAGCAATGTGCGTAAACGACCTAATTGTGCAAGGTGCTGAGCCCCTATTCTTTCTAGATTACTACGCAACTGGCAAGCTTGACGTTGATGTAGCCGCGTCGGTTGTTACCGGCATTGGCGCCGGCTGTGAGCAAGCAGGTTGTGCATTAATTGGTGGTGAAACAGCCGAAATGCCTGGAATGTATCACGATGGCGACTACGATATTGCAGGCTTCTGCGTAGGCGTGGTTGAAGCTGATAAGGTTATTGACGGCACTAACGTTAAACCAGGTCAAAAACTAATTGCACTTGGTTCATCGGGCCCTCACTCAAACGGTTACTCATTAGTTAGGAAGATTATTGAAGTTAGTGGTGCAGATGTAAACGCCGATCTAAACGGCAAGCCTATCATCGACCAACTTCTTGAGCCTACTCGCATCTATGTTAAATCGGTATTGGCATTGCTTGAAGAAGTGCAAGTAAGCGCTATTTCTCACATCACGGGCGGTGGTTTTTGGGAGAACATCCCTCGCGTATTACCTGAAGATGCGAAAGTGGTTATTGACGAAAGCACTTGGGAATGGCCTGCAATCTTCTCTTGGTTACAAGAAAACGGTAACGTGACTCGCCACGAAATGTACCGCACGTTTAACTGTGGTGTTGGCCTTGTAATCGTTGTTAACGAAAGCGATACCGATGCTGCGCTGAACATTCTTAAACAACACGGTGAAAATGCTTGGGTTATTGGTGATATCGCAGCAAAAGATGGCGAAGAGCAAGTAGAGATCAACGCGTGAGTAACAGTGTAACCAAACTATGCGTACTTATTTCAGGTAATGGCAGCAATTTACAAGCCATTATCGATGAAATAAAAGCAGGCCGTCTGAATGCAGAAATCAGCGGCGTGATCAGTAATCGCCCTACTGCTTATGGTCTGGAACGCGCTAAAGAAGCCGGGATCAATGCGGTTTGCTTAGATCATACAGGCTTCGATTCACGTGAGTCTTATGACGGGGCGCTCAAAGCACAAATTGAGGCTTTTGGCGCAGACTGTGTTGTTCTTGCGGGCTTTATGCGTATCTTAACACCGGAGTTCGTCGACAGCTTTGCTGGAAAATTAGTGAACATTCATCCATCTTTGTTGCCGAAGTACAAAGGTTTGAATACGCATCAGCGAGCTATCGACAATGGAGACAAGGAGCACGGCGTTAGCGTGCACTTTGTTACACCGGAGCTCGACGGCGGCCCTGTTATCATTCAAAGCCGCGTACCTGTGTTTGAAGACGACACAGCAAGCGACCTGGCCGAGCGTGTTCAAGAACAAGAACGTCGTATCTATCCGCTTGTACTATCTTGGTTTAGTGCAGGCCGATTATCGATGCGAAACAATAAGGCAGTTTTAGATGAGCAAGAATTACCAGAATCTGGTTATGCAAGCGACTAAGCCTTTTGCTTTAGGCGCACTGTTAGCAGCATCGCTTTCAGTAGCCGCGCAAGCAAACCCTAGTACAGAAAATACGGATAGTGCAGAGCTACCGCTTCAGCCCTACAAGGCAACCTATACCGCTTACAAATGGGGTGACGACGTAGGCGAAGCGAATATTGAGCTCTCGAAATTAGGTGACCAACAGTATTCTCTAATTTACACGTCAAAAGTGTCTAAGTTTTTCTTGTCTGACAAACGCAGTGAACATTCTATTTTTACTGTTAATGATAATACCGTCGTACCCTCTGAGTACTACTATAATCGTTCTGGCACAGGACCTGATAAAGAGCTTAAGGTAACGTTTAGTCATCAGGGACAAGGCAAAATTGCAGTCGAGAATGGCGAAACATTTGATTGGAACGGCGAATTTGATAACCAAATTTATCGTATTGACCTTGCAAAGCAGTTAGCGGAAGGTAAGACATCTTTAGAATACCACTTCGTAAATTATCGTGGCGAACTTCGTCACTACGGCGTTCAAGTGGTGGATGAAGAGGTATTGTCTTTACCTTTCGGTAAAATTGAAACTGTAAAAGTTAAGCTTATTCGCGACTCAAATAAGCGTGAGACGTTTGCTTGGTTTGCGCCATCACTTAACTACACGTTAGTTCGTCTGCAACAGTTCAAAGAAGGCGATGAACAGGGCGATATCAAGCTGAAATCGTTCGAGACGCAGTAAAGCGTAAAGATAAACCGTTTTTTGTCTCAACAACTTTTTCACAATTGTTGAATAAAGCACGTTATGAACTAGCATTCAGACGTGCTTTTTTATTTACACTGTTGCTGTCTTATCCTCACGTAACCTCTTCTCGTTTCGCAACACAATTCACATTCTAAATCAGTATTTATAAGCAACGACTATACTTATAGAGCGGATAACGCACTACCCTATTATTTATGTCGTTGTTAATAGAATATTCATGTAAAAATCTTGATCTTTGCCCTATTAAATAATAGGTTTACAGCATGCTGGTCTGACCTCGATCTGTGACTGCTTTTCATAAAGCAACTCACTATGCTCGAGTTAAGACTAGCGTAACGTTTAACGCCTTTCAGGAGTGAAGTATGGCAGATTTTATATGGTTTTTACTGGTCGTTCTGACACTAGCGGTAGCTAGTTATCAGCGAACCAGCTTGGTAACAGCGGTTGCCATGGGCGCAGGTGTTATGATTTTAGGCACCCTTTTCGGTGACATCGGCCTGCTTGGTTGGGTAGTGTTCCTTGCTTTAACACTGCCGTTCACGCTTGCAAATATCAGACAGCAGCACATCTCTAAAAAGCTGCTAGCCTTCTACCGCAAAGTTATGCCTGAAATGTCGAGCACTGAGCAAGAAGCTATCGACGCAGGTACGGTATGGTGGGACGGTGATATTTTCAGCGGCAAGCCAGACTGGGATAAACTACACCGCATTCCGAAAGGTCGACTCACTGCTGAAGAGCAAGCATTCTTAGACGGTCCTTGTGACAAAGTGTGTTCAATGGTCGATGAATGGCAAATAAACCATAAAGATGCTGATCTTTCACCTGAAATTTGGCAGTTCCTTAAGGAACACAAATTCTTCGCGATGATCATCAAGAAAGAGTATGGCGGTTTAGAGTTTTCGGCATATGCCCAGTCTCGCGTTCTTCAAAAACTTGCAGGCGTTAGCGCGGTGCTATCAAGCACAGTCGGTGTACCAAACTCATTGGGCCCGGGCGAACTTCTTCAGCACTATGGTACAAAAGAGCAACAAGATCATTATCTTCCCCGTCTTGCTGCCGGTGAAGAAATCCCTTGTTTTGCATTAACCGGCCCAGAAGCTGGCTCTGATGCAGGTGCGATCCCTGATGTTGGTGTTGTATGTAAAGGCGAGTGGAATGGCGAAGAAGTGTTGGGTATGCGCCTAACGTTTAACAAACGCTACATTACCCTTGCGCCTGTTGCTACGGTTATTGGTCTTGCCTTTAAACTTCAAGATCCTGAAGGTCTTCTAGGTGATAACAAAGAGCCGGGTATAACATGTGCCCTTATTCCTCGCGACACTAAAGGTTTAGAGATCGGTCGTCGTCACTTCCCTCTCAATACGCCATTCCAAAATGGCCCTATTAAGGGTGAAGATATTTTCGTTCCAATCGATTACATCATTGGTGGTCCGAAAATGGCAGGTCGCGGCTGGCGCATGCTGGTTGAATGTTTGTCGGTAGGTCGCTGTATTACCCTTCCTTCATCTGCTGCTGGTGGTGCTAAATCAGTATCTCTTGCAACGGGTGCATATGCACGTATTCGTCGCCAGTTCCGTATGCCTGTAGGTCATATGGAAGGTGTTGAAGAAATGCTTGCGCGCATTGGTGGTAATGCATATTTGATGGATGGCGTAACACGCTTCTCAACGGTGGGTGTAGACCTTGGTGAGAAACCTTCTGTTATCTCGGCTATCTGTAAGTACCACTTAACCGAGAAGATGCGTCAAATCATTAATGATTCGATGGATGTTCACGGCGGTAAAGGCGTTATGCTTGGGCCAAACAATTACCTTGGTCGCGGCTATCAAGGTGTACCAGTATCAATTACGGTTGAAGGCGCAAACATTCTAACCCGTAACATGATGATCTTTGGTCAAGGTGCAATGCGTTGTCACCCTTACGTGCTTAAGGAAATAGAAGCTGCGTCTATCGAAGACAATAAAGAAGCGTTGAAAGCGTTTGATAAAGCGGTATTCGGTCATATTGGCTTTGCGGTAGCTAATACTGTTCGCAGTATTTGGTTCTCGTTAACCAATGGCGCATTCAGCAGCGCACCGTTCACTGACGAAACGGCGCGTTACTACAAGCTACTTCAAGGCTACAGTGCAAACTTAGCACTACTAACCGATGTCTCTATGGGTGTGCTTGGTGGTGATCTTAAGCGTCGCGAGCGTTTATCAGCGCGTTTAGGTGACATCCTAAGTGGCCTTTACATGGGTAGTACAACGCTTAAACGCTTCGACGAAGAAGGTCGTCTAAAAGAAGATTTACCGCTTTTACATTGGGCAATGCAAACTACATTGCACGATATCGAGACAGCAATTGATGACTTCTTGGCTAACTTCCCTAACCGCGCAATCGCTGCAGCGCTTCGCGTTATGGTGATTCCGTTTGGCCGACGTATTGGTAAGCCTTCAGACAAGACAGAACATGCTATTGCACAAATGCTTCAAACGCCTTCAACTGCACGTAGCCGTTTAGGTTATGGTCAGTACCTCACCCGTGAGGAAGGAAGCTTGTTTGGCGATCTTGAGCAAACTCTTGATGATGTACTAGCAAGTGAGCCTATCTTCGAACGTATTTGTAAGCACAAAAAAGCTAAACTACCGTTTACCCGTTTAGATGTGCTTGCTGACGAAGCGCTAGCAGAAGGAATTATTAACGAAGAAGAAGCGAATCTACTTCGTAAGACTGAAGCTGGAAGACTTCGCACTATCAACGTCGATGATTTCGACCACGAAGAATTAGTAGCGAAGGTTAATTCCAACACCACTGCTAAGAAACGAGGTGGCAAAGCTGCTTAATTTCATACTCAAACAAAAGGGCCGCTCTCGCGGCCTTTTTCGTCAACGATTCATTCTATTTACATCACTCACCTACGTATTTTCTAGCCTTTGCTTGGCCGATCAAACAACCTGCGGAAATACCGAACAGGCGAGAGAACTCTCTTTATTAATTGCTAACGACAAAGGTCAACAACGTTCGGTACTAAAATGTAATCCTACGCTTGTTATGCTGGCTGAAACAAAAGCCAAAGACATGGCTGAGAGAGGCTTGGTGTCTCACTTTTTAGGCGGCAGTCCGAACACTCGCATTCGCAATGCTGGTTTAACATTACCAGAATATTATGGCGATGCGATGAGCAATCAAGTGGAGGCCCTTGCTGGTGGTTATATAACAGCTGATGACGTGTGGTACGCACTTAAAACATCGACTTCACACCGTCAACACTTGTTAGCAGAGTTACCTTTTTATCAAGAACAAGATCAAATTGGTATTGCCTTTTACAAAGATTACTCAACGCCTCACGTTGAATACTGGGCTATATACTTGACCAAACTGATTGACACAGAAACGTCTAACAATGACTTAAAGGATGACACAACAACTACGCTTCTAATAAAACGTCAAAAGAAGTTTGACCATGTCCCTGATAAAGGTCTTGGGATCGTCACGGAAAGTGGTGAAATTATTTTACAGCCAAAAAAACCGGATGAATAATCCGGTTTTTTATTAGCGCTAGATAAATACTTAGTTTAGCTAAGTTGGAGTTTATCCATCAACAATACGGCTTGCGTACGCGTGTTGATCTCTAGCTTGCGAAGAATGGCACTAATGTGTGCTTTGATTGTGGCTTCCGTAACGTTCATCTCGTGAGCGATTTGCTTGTTCATTAAGCCTGCGCGTAAGTAAGAAAGCACTTGAATCTGTTTAGGTGTAAGTTCACGGAAGCGCTGAAGTAGAACTTTAAGCTCATCGTCAACTTTCTCTAGTTCTTCTTCCATACCTTCTGGAAGCCACTTTTTGCCACCAATAATGTCTACAATAGCCTGAGCAATTTCTCGTGTTTGCGACACTTTGGGGATAAAGCCCTGAGCACCTAGGCTCATTACTTGAGCGACAACCTCAACAGTATCGCTGCCCGAAACAACACCAATAGGGATATTCGGGTATTGTTCACGCAGCGTGATAAGGCCGTTAAAATATTCACCGCCAGGCATATTAAGGTCAAGAAGGATCAGCTCAACACCGTCGAATTCGTTTAGCTTCGCCATCGCATCATCCAAGCTTCCTGCTTGAATTATCTGTGCGTTTTCAAAGTAAGGTTCCAACGCGCCGCTCAAAGCTTCGCGAAACAATGGGTGATCGTCTGCTACTAGAATTCTTGTCATTAGCGTTACTGCTTCTTTATTGTATTATGAGTATAGATTAATACTTTAGATCATTAACGAAAAGCCCTAAACCAGAAAAATCACGCAAAATATAACAAATTTGGTGTTTTCCATTGGCATTTACGTATCAAACGGTAAAATTGCGCCCCAAATTAGTTCATTGAAGACCCACTGTGAAGAAACACGACAATATATACGCAAAGGCACTCAATAAAGTAGATGACTTTAAATTTGACGAGTCTGTCGTTGATGTGTTTCCCGATATGATTCAGCGCTCAGTGCCTGGATACGAAACCATTGTTCACACCATAGGCGAATTGGCTAAAATTGCCGTTACGCCCAATACCGTCGTTTATGATCTTGGTTGTAGCTTAGGTGCTGCAAGTTTATCTGTGGCAAGAGCTGTACCTAACGATACATGTGAAATTATTGGTGTGGATGCTTCAGAAGCAATGGTAGAACGCTGCAAACGCGTCGTACAGACCTTCACACTGCCAAACCCAATTGTTATTCAGCATGGGTTTGCACAAAGTGTAGAAATTAAGAATGCCTCTTTGGTTGTGATGAATTTCACTTTGCAATTTATCCCACCCGCTGACCGCGAAGCGTTATTAAAGCGCATTTACGACGGGCTTAACCCCGGCGGTATGTTGGTGCTATCAGAAAAAATACGCCACCCTACCCTTACTGGCAATGAACTGCTGGTAGATTTACATCATCAATTTAAGCGCGACAACGGTTATAGTGAACTAGAAGTGAGCCAAAAGCGCGCCGCGTTAGAAAAAGTTATGCTAACCGATACATTTAACGAGCATGATACTCGCTTGAGAAAAGTCGGGTTTACCGATGTTGTGATGTGGTACAAATGTTATAACTTCACGTCTATGGTTGCCATTAAAGGCTAAACAAATCTCGCTACGTCCGTCTTTCCGCAACGCCAACACATATTAAGAACAGTATGAGCAAATTAGAACAAACTTGGTTTACCGATTGCTACAAATCGTTAATAGACAGCCCGCTATCACATTGGCTTCAAACGCTGCCGGCACAAATGGAAACCTGGCAGCAAACTGCTAAACACGGTGAGTTTGATAAATGGTGCCGTTTACTTTCGAAGCTGCCGACTACGTCGCCGAGTTGTGTTGATTTAGCCTCAAGCGTTTCTATTGGCACCGAAAATGACGTAGATGAGTATGTCCAAAAACAAATTGAAGGATTACTAAAGCAGTTTATGCCCTGGAGAAAAGGGCCATTTAATCTTCATGGAATTCATATTGATACAGAGTGGCGTTCGGACTGGAAATGGGACCGCGTAGCACCTCATATTAGTTCGCTGAAAGACCGAAACGTTTTAGACGTAGGTTGTGGTAGTGGTTATCACATGTGGCGCATGCTGGGTGAAGGTGCCAATAACGTAATAGGTATAGATCCTACCCAGCTGTTTCTTATTCAGTTTCACGCCATTAAACAATTTATTAGTAAAAGTAGTGCGCCTTCCGAGAATATCCATTTTCTACCGATGGGCATTGAAGATATGCAACCACTGAGAGCTTTCGACACTGTGTTTTCTATGGGTGTACTTTACCACCGTAAAGACCCAATGGCGTTTCTGCAGCAACTTAAAGACCAGCTAAGAAAAGGTGGCGAACTGGTTCTTGAAACCCTTGTTGTGGATGGTGATGAAAATACAGTATTGATGGCGGGTGAACGCTATGCACAAATGCGAAATGTGTGGTTCTTACCGAGCACTGCAGCCCTATCTGTTTGGTTAGGCCGCTTAGGCTTTGAAAATATTCGCGTTGTAGATATCAACCACACAACCCTAGATGAGCAGCGCGCAACGCCTTGGATGGAAACGCAATCTTTGAAAGATTTTCTCGATCCGGAAGATATTACTCGCACTATCGAAGGTTACCCTGCACCACAAAGGGCCGTTATTGTCGCTAACAAGAAGTAAGTCGTAAGACCACGCCTCTGTTACCCTATTGGCACAAATGTTGTTATCTTAATCAAGAAGAACGTGCGAATTCTGCATTGATTAAGGTGACAACATGGATATACATGGCTTTCTAACGACGCATCAATTGCCAAGTACCTATGCAGAAACTGCACAAAAATGGTTCACCCCATTATGTGAGCAACTGCTTAAGCACCAAGACGGTGCAACACAACCATTTATCGTGGGCATAAATGGCAGTCAGGGTTCAGGTAAATCAACTCTGACCAGTTTTATCGAGTCCTTCCTTACCTCGGTCCACAACAAAAAAGTGGTATCACTCTCAATTGACGATTTTTACTACGACCAGTCGCAGCGAAATGCGCTAGCAATAAAAGTTCACCCGCTTCTAGCAACTCGTGGTGTACCGGGTACTCATGACATTCCTCTAGCGTTAAATACGTTTCGCAGTTTAGAAAAAGGCACGCGTACATCGCTGCCCCGCTTTAACAAAGCCACAGATAACCCGTTCCCCAAAGAACAGTGGCCTGTAATCGAATCTTCACCCGATTTCATCATACTTGAAGGATGGTGTGTGGGCGCTATTGCGCAAACATCTAGCGAACTTAAACGGCCAGTAAACCACCTTGAAGAAGTAGAGGACCCATTGGGCATTTGGCGCTCTTTTGTAAACACTGAACTAGCAGGCGATTATCAGACGTTGTTCGACAAAATAGACTACCGCATTATGCTAAAAGCACCGAGTTTCGACTGTGTGTATCAATGGCGGTTAGAACAAGAACATAAACTCGCCCAAAAAGTGTTAAAAGATAGCGATGGAGTGATGTCTGATGAAGAAGTGGCAAACTTTGTGCAACACTACCAACGCATCACTGAACACGCATTAAGTCACTTGCCTGAAAAGTGCGACACCGTGTTTTATCTAGATGAAACAAGAACGATAACTAAACAGGACGTAAAACGATGACGAAAACGCTTGTTTTCACCGATATGGACGGCACGCTGTTAGACCACCATACCTACTCTTTCGAGGCGGCGAAACCGGCTTTAACGGCATTAGAAAAAAAGGACATTCCCGTTATTCCCACTACCAGCAAAACCTTTGCTGAATTACAACCGCTGCGCGAGAGTATTGGTTTAGACGGGCCTTTTATTATTGAAAATGGCGCCGCTATTTTCATCCCTCATGGCTTTTTCAAACAAAAACCCAGCGGTACGGTTTGGATAGATGGCTACTGGTGTAAGGCGTTTATCTCAAACAAAAATTACTGGATTAAGCTACTTGAAAAAATAGGTAGCGAATTTGACGGCAAGTATAAACAATTCTCAAAAATGTCGATTCAAGAAATTCAGGAATGTACTGGGCTTGACGAAAGGTCAGCGTCACTTGCTGCCAAACGCCAGTTTGGCGAGCCGGTTTTGTGGCTTGGCACTGACGAAGAAAAACAACGCTTTTTAAAGGTAGTAAAAGATCGCGGTGCTTTCCCTCTGGAAGGCGGCCGCTTCATTCATATTTCAGGTAATTGCGATAAAGGCCAGGCTCTCAAGTGGCTGGCCAATGAATATCAAAAGCAACATACCACCAAAGTTAACACTATTGCCCTTGGCGATGGTAAGAACGACGTTGCAATGCTTGAAGCGGCGCACGTCCCCATTCGCATTTTATCCCCGGTAAATCCTCCACCAGCAGTAAAAAAAGAAGAGGTCTATACCAGCACCCTAACCGGCCCTGAAGGCTGGAACGAAATGCTTACTCAATTGCTATCCCTATGATCAGGAGGACACATGGCTGATTTTTATCAAAATGGTGTGGTTACTACGTTACATAACTTAGCTCGTCGTCCTACCGAAGAGCTTGAAGCAGAGCTTCTACAGTTTTCACAGAAGCGCCCTATGGCACTTATTTTACCATCGCTCTTTTCTGAATTAGAAGGCGACGCACTTCCACATATCGTCAACGAATTAACAGACGTGCCCTACTTATCAGAAATTGTCATCGGTCTGGACCGAGCCAATGAAGAGCAGTACAAACACGCACTAAAGTTTTTCGGCAAACTTCCTCAGCATCACAGGGTGCTATGGAACGACGGTCCTCGCCTTAAAGCACTTGATGAAGAGCTTCAGGCTCAAGGCTTGGCGCCAAAGGAGTTAGGTAAAGGCCGAAACGTTTGGTACTGCATGGGCTACGTACTAGCATCGAATCGAGCAGAATCTGTTGCACTACACGATTGCGATATTGTTACCTATAACAAAGATTTGCTCGCAAAGCTTATCTACCCTGTAGCCAACCCAATGTTTAACTACGAGTTTTGTAAAGGTTACTATGCGCGTGTGGCTAACGGCAAAATTAATGGCCGTGTTTCTCGACTTCTCGTTACGCCATTACTTCGTGCATTAAAACGCATTATGGGAGACAACGAATACTTGGAGTTTATGGACAGCTTCCGCTATCCATTAGCGGGTGAGTTTTCGTTTAGACGCGACGTACTAAACGATATTCGCATTCCAAGTGACTGGGGCTTAGAAATTGGTGTGCTGTCTGAAATGCACCGCAACTATTCGCATAACCGCCTGTGTCAGGCAGATATATGTGATATTTACGACCATAAACATCAGGATTTATCGCTTAATAACGACCAAGGTGGTTTGTCTAAAATGTCTATCGACATTACCAAAGCCATTTTCAGAAAACTTGCCACGCAAGGCTATACGTTTAGCAACGAAATGTTCCGCTCAATTAAAGCCACCTATTTCCGTATTGCGCTAGACTTTATAGAAACCTACCACAATGACGCCGTAATGAATGGCTTGAACTTAGACATTCACAGCGAAGAGAAAGCAGTAGAAATGTTTGCCAGTAACATTATGAAAGCGGGGCAAAACTTTTTAGAAAACCCTATGGAAACGCCGTTTATACCAAGCTGGAACCGCGTGACCAGCGCGGTACCCGATATTTTAGAACGACTATTAGAAGCGGTTGAAGCCGATACTGCAGAATATATGGAGTAAGTAATATGGCATGGGACCATCTCCATGACAAAGTAAAACACCATTTAGAAAGCATTTATGCCGATGTATCGCTGGACGTCTCGTATGAGACGCTAGCGACTGAGTTAATGAACACTATAGGCATTCAGCAGCAAACGGATATTGCTTCACCTCAGTCTCATCACAATTATTGGGATGAAGATGACATTATCATGATTACCTACGGTGATAGTGTCATTGACGAAGGGGAGCGCCCGCTGGTTACGTTAAATAAGTTTTTGCACCGCTACTGCAAGAACACCGTTAATAACGTTCACATCCTGCCCTTCTTTCCGTACAGCTCAGACGACGGGTTTTCGGTTATCGATTACTCTACGGTGAATGAAGCACTGGGGTCATGGGACGATATTGAAGTCATTGCTGAGGATTATGGCTTGATGACCGACTTAGTTATCAATCACTGCTCTGCAAGAAGTGTGTGGTTTGATAACTTTGTGAAGGGTGAAGGACCAGGATCTGACTTTTTCTTCACAGCAGATCCATCCGATGACCTCTCCATGGTAACTCGCCCTCGTGTGTCGCCCTTGCTGCGAGAAACGGAAACCGCCAACGGTACAAAGCATGTATGGTGCACGTTTAGTCACGACCAAGTTGACTTTGACTTTAGAAACCCCAAGGTGTTGTTAGCGTTTATCGATATCATCAAGCTGTATATTGATAAAGGCGCTAAAATCTTTCGCTTAGACGCAGTGGCATTTCTTTGGAAAATTGTAGGTACAAACTGCATTAATCTATTCCAAACCCACGAAGTCATACGTTTGATCCGAACGCTGATTGAACATGTGGATCCTTCCATCATAATCATTACCGAAACCAATATTCCCAACAGGGAAAACCTAACGTACTTTGGTAATGCTAACGAAGCCCATGCTATCTACAACTTTTCGCTTCCGCCGTTACTTGTAAATACATTAGTAACGGGTGATTGTACGTATTTGAAAAGCTGGATGATGAGTATGCCACCGGCGCAAAACGGCACAGCCTACTTTAACTTTATCGCTTCGCACGATGGTATTGGCTTGCGTCCGGCGGAAGGCCTACTGTCAGATGAAGAAATTTCAGAGCTTGTGCATACAATGCAACACTTTGGCGGCAAGGTGTCGTGGCGCGCTTCTGATCACGGTCAGCAAAAGCCTTACGAGATAAACATCACCCTGTTCGACGCGCTGCAAGGAACCACCAAGGGCCCTGATAAGTATCAAGTGGACCGATTTATTTGTGCTCACGCCATAATGTTAGGTATGGAAGGTATACCAGGAATTTACATTCACAGTTTACTTGGCACATCCAACGATTACGAAAAAGTCGCTAATACAGGACAAAATCGTTCAATCAACAGAAAACGTTGGGACTTTAACGAGTTAGAGGCTCTGTTAGATTCGCCCTTTTCACAGCATCATAAAGTACTCACTCGAATCTCGCAGCTTATACGCATACGCAAAGCGCAGCCCGCATTTCACCCCAATGCAACGCAGTTTACATTGCAGCTTGGTAATCAATTATTTGGCTACTGGCGACAAAGTCTCGATAGAAAGCAAAGTATTTTCTGTATTAGTAATATTTCAGACGAAGAACAAACAATTTTGCTGTCTGACATAAATCTTATTGGCACAGATAATTGGATTGATCTCATCACCCGTGACGAGATAGCCCTTTCTAGTGGTTTCTTACAAATGAAGCCTTATCAAGTGCTTTGGATCAGCAACCAAGATTTTGAATGAATCTTTGAGCTTATAACGCCAGTCGACCAATAAATCTACCGCGGTAAGGATACTGCGGTGTTATGCTTGTCACACGAGTTAGCAAATCAAAAGTTTGTAATGCAAGAAATTAATACCTTTTTTTTCGATTTAGACGGAACCTTGGTAGACTCTGTTCCTGATTTGGCAACAGCGTTAAACCAAACATTAAACGACTACCAATTACCAACGTATAACGAGCAGACAATTAGACACTGGGTTGGAAATGGTGCTCGTGTTCTGGTGGAACGCGGATTGAGCGGCAACGCAGAGATCAGACACCATTACACATCAAACGAGATTGATGCCGCTTTAGAAAAATTTCTGTTCTATTACCGAACGCTAGATACTAAAAGTACAGTGCTGTACGACGGCGTGTTCGCAACACTTCACGCGCTAAAAGAACAAGGGTTCACGCTAGCATTAATCACTAATAAACCTTCGGAATTTATTGAGCCTATTCTTTCATCGTTCTCAATATTTTCGTTGTTTTCGCTTACCATTGGCGGTGATAGTTTACCGGAAAAAAAGCCTTCTTCCCTTCCCCTTCTGCACGCCTGTGAAAAGCTTGGTGTTTCGCCCTCACAGTGTGTAATGGTTGGAGATTCTAAAAATGACATTGTTGCCGCAAAAGCCGCGAACATAAAGAGTATAGGGCTTACCTACGGGTATAACTATGGTGAGAGCATCGCAAAATATAAACCTAACTGGGTTTTCGACGACTTTGAAGAGATATTAACGTTCGCTTCTTAATTCACCTGACATAGCCGTTGATGAAACTTCAATTGCGTCGTTTACGCATACTTTCTTTTATTTCACGCTTTAACCTTTGGTATAAGGCCGCTTTTTCTGTAATATCCGCGTGTTAAATCATTTCATGGAGTTGTTGGTATGTCATCTAAATGGCTTTCACTAGAAGAAGCCCTCACTAAAGCATTAGACGCTGCAAAAGCGATAAACGACGTTGAGCAAGTGAGCATTTTTGACGCCAACAACCGCATCTTGGCCCAAGATGTAACTGCCCACGTTGATGTCCCGCCATGGGATAATTCAGCAATGGATGGCTATGCCGTAAATGCGGAAGATCTCAAACACAGTGATAAACTCGAAGTACAGGGTGTAATTACAGCTGGCATGAGTGCTGATGAGCCGCTTGAAAAAGGCAAAGCATTTAAAATAATGACGGGGGCCCCGGTGCCTGCCAATGCTAACGCCGTTGTAATGGTAGAGAATACCGAAAGTCATGATGGCGCGGTTTTGATCAATAAAATTCCATCGGCGCAAGAGAATATACGTAAAAAGGCCAATGATATCGCCAGTGGCGATACACTAATAAGCAAGGGCACGCGCCTTCACGCCGAACACCTTATGCTGCTGTCCTCCCAAGGAAACAGTAAGGTGGCAGTATTCAGAAAACTTCGCGTTGGTGTAGTCGCGACTGGTTCTGAACTTGCTGCACCTGGCGAACCCTGTAAATCGACACAAATTTTCGAGTCTAATCGCGTTGGTGTAAGCAGCATTTTAAGCAATGAAAACGTAGAGCTTGTTGATTTCGGCATTGTAGAAGACGACGAAGCTTCTTTGCGTAGACTCTTCATTGAGGCGAGCGAGCGTGTAGATGTAATGGTAAGTAGCGGTGGTGTATCTGTGGGCGATGCCGACTATGTAAAAGATATCATCGCTGAATTGGGCACTATCGACTTTTGGAAAGTCGCAGTTAAACCGGGTAAACCCTTTGCTCTGGGTAAAATAAACAACACGTTGTTTTGCGGTTTACCGGGCAATCCTGTGTCTTCATTTGTTACCGCAAAATTATTGGTTGTGCCTGTTATCAAAAAAATGCAAGGGCAAGTACAACCGCACGAGCCGTTCTTTGTTAACGCTAGCATTACGACACCTCTTAAGCGACGTGCAGGCCGGCGAGACTTTCAGCGTGCAACCATGGTAAGAAATAATCAAGGTGAATGGGAAGTCACACCATTTAGGTCACAAAGCTCTGGCGTTATGACTTCAATCACTTCTGCTAACTGCCTAATGGTAGTACATGAAGATATAAGTGAGTTAAAAGTTGGCGATACGGTTCCGGTTATACCGCTACATTTTTAACAAGTTCGTTGTTGAAACGCTACTTCGTTAAGGCTTTTAAGCTCGTTTTTATTTTCTGCATTTTTATCGCCCTAGGCGACCCATATAGAGACACATTACCGTGAATAAGAAACGCTTTCTTTTAGAAGGAAGAGACATTTTAAAACTAGCATGGCCATTGTTGGTTGCGCAGATTACTCAAATGCTAATGGGCGTTAGCGATACTATTATGGCTGGGCGTTACAGTGCAACCGACATGGCAGCGGTAGCACTTGGATTTAGCATCACTGTGCCACTGCTTTGCTTTATACAGGGTATAGCGCTGGCACTTCCCCCAATCATTTCACGGCTGCAGGGAAACAAAAATTTAAGTGGTATTGCCGACGCAAGTCAGCAAGCTGGTTATCTGGTTTTCTTTGTGGGATTAGCGGTAGCAGGCTTAATTCCATTTACTGAAAGCATAGTCGCGCTGTTCCCTATGGCGCCCGAGCTATTTAGCATTACCGTAGACTACGTACTGTATGTGCTGTTCGCTATGCCTGGATTTGCACTTTACCAATGGCTTAGAAACTATTGTGAAGGCTTGGGTAAAACCAAACCCACTATGATTATTACGGTTATCGGGTTGATGGCGAACATTGTAGGAAACTACCTGTTTATCTATGGTGTAGGCCCATTACCAGCTATGGGCGGTGCGGGTTGTGGTATTGCAACGGCCATTGTGATTTACACTATGCTTATAGCAACCGTTATCTATGTTCGTTTTGCCCCTGCCCTGCAAAAGTACAATTTGTTCGGACAGTTATATAAACCTAACATGGTAACCATAAATCGCACCTTCAAAATGGGCTTACCCATTGCTATGACTATCCTGTTTGAAGTGACGCTGTTTTCACTGGTTGCATTGTTATTAGCCCCTTTTGGTGCCACAACGGTAGCGGCCCACCAAGTCGCACTGAACTTCTCAGCCCTGATGTTCATGTTTCCTATGAGTATTGGTATGGCAGCAGCAATTCGCATTGGCTATCGCATAGGGCAAAATAACCCACGACAGGCAAAAATTGCAGCTCGAACCGCTATTCTGATCGGTTTTTTCACCGCTGCGTGTACGGCTAGCTTCACCCTGCTAGCAAAGGGATTCATCATTGGCCTGTACACCAGCGACGAAGCCGTATATACCTTGGCAAATGCGCTATTGATTTATGCGGCGTTATTCCAATTGTCTGATGCGGTTCAGGTGATTTCGGCTAATGCATTACGCGGCTATAAAGACACAACAGCGATGTTTATTATTACCTTTGTGTCCTACTGGTTAATAGGTCTACCTACAGGCGTTATTTTAGGTAGAACAAACTGGATAACGGCAGAACCAATGGCCGCAGCAGGGTTTTGGATTGGCTTCATTGTAGGATTGAGTGCTGCAGCTGTTATGCTAGGTGCACGCCTTCTTTACATCCAAAGGCCAAGTGCTGTGCATCGTATCGCGAGTGCATAATACCAATCCGCATAAGCACGCTGAACGTTTAAACCGTTCAATTGAACCAAAGCAGTTACCCCCTGCTTTTCAGTTTGTCCCAGTCTTGTGGCGTGTCTATATCAAATTGTGCGTTAGGTATAGACACAGCCGTTACCCTACTTAATTTCGCATACTTCCTAATAACCGGCTTGGCTCCCATGTCGCCATTTAACGCTAGCAGTTCACTAAATACCGCTTCAGGAAAGATAGCAGGCACGGTTAATCGACTATTGTTCTCTCCCTGCTTTTGCCATTCACTGCATACTATGTGATTAGGGTTCGCATAAGAAGTGTTGATAAGGTGAACGAAGTCTTGTGTATCAAGACTCGGCAAATCGGCCAACGTGAATAGCACATGAGTAGGTCTTGTACACAAGCCCTTTGCTGTCGGGGACACTGATTTCGACAGTGATGAAAGGCTTAAAAGGTGCGTGAGTCCAGTGCGAATACTTGACGCAAGGCCTTCATCCCAATTAGCGTTGTGTACGATACTGATGGGTAGTTCAGAAACTTTACATGGAGAGTGTTTTAGCTGCGTATTTACGGAATCATGCCATTTACCCGTAACAACAGTAATGGGTAATTCACTGGTTAACGCTAAGTCATTGCGCGCACTAACTACCTCCCCCACACTGTGTTGTATAAGAGAAAGCGCAGAAATTGGGTGTTCCGATAAAAGCTTATTACCCTTGTAGCGAGCGCTCTTTCCGCCCGCCAACACCACAAGTGCTACGGCATAATTTTCCGACTTCAATTCAATATCCGTTATATCAAAGAAATAAAACGTTATACGTCAAAGGGCTTAGCGGCTTCTGCTAAGCCCTTTGATAGCAGCCGTTAACCCTTCAAGCGTAAGCCCATACATTCTGTCTTCCATAATTTCACGAATAATTTTGATAGACGAATAATACGGCCAGTAATTCTCAGCTTGCGGATTAAGCCACACAGCGTTGTTAAAGTGGTTCAATAAGCGCTGCATCCACACACTGCCCGGCTCTTCATTCCAATGCTCTACACTGCCACCTGGATACGTTATTTCATACGGCCCCATGGTAGCGTCACCTACGAAAATAACCTTGTAGTCTTTTCCGTAGCGATGAATGATATCCCAAATAGGAATGCGTTCTTTATTGCGACGAAGGTTATCTTTCCACACCTCCTCATACACGCAGTTGTGGAAATAAAAGTACTCTAAGTATTTAAACTCGCTTTGCACCGCAGAGAAAAGCTCTTGAGTACTTTTTACGTGTGGGTCCATAGAGCCGCCCACATCAAAAAACATCAACACTTTTACCGCATTGTGACGCTCTGGTGCCATGTGGATATCGAGTAAACCGCCTTTTTTAGCTGTCTCACCTATGGTTGTTGGCACATCTAGCTGCTCACTTGCGCCGGTGCGAGCAAACTTGCGTAGCTTCCTAAGGGCCACTTTTATGTTACGCGTACCCAGTTCTACATCAGAGCTTAGGTTTTTAAACTCGCGTTTATCCCATACTTTTACTGCCGAAAACTTTCTGTTTCCCTTTTGCCCTATTCGCACACCTTCTGGATTGTCGCCATAAGCGCCAAACGGGGATGTTCCGCCGGTGCCCACCCATTTATTTCCACCTTGGTGACGCTTTTCTTGTTCTTCTAAGCGCTTTTTCAACGTTTCCATCAGTTCTTCAAGGCCACCGGCTTTACGCAGCGCCTCACGCTCTTCAGGGCTTAAATTTTTTTCAATTTCCTTACGCAGCCATTCTTCAGGGATATCTTTACCGAATAGATCGACAGATTCGACACCTTCAAAATATTCAGCAAACGCCCTGTCGAACTTATCGTACTGAGTTTCGTCCTTCACCATTATGGTACGCGACAAACTGTAGAACGCTTCGATATCGGCATACACCACGTGCTTTTCAAGCGCACTAAGCAAATCCAGCAACTCGCGCAGCGTGGTTTTCACCTGATATTTTCGCAGTGTATAAAAAAACTGAATAAGCATTAGCGACGCGCCATAAAGACCAATTTTTCAAACAAATGAATGTCTTGTTCGTTTTTAAGTAATGCGCCGTATAATGGCGGTATTGCTGCTTTACCGTCTTTTGAATGCAGCGCTTCCGGCGGAATATCTTCAGCAACTAGTAGCTTCAACCAGTCGATAAGTTCAGAGGTAGAAGGCTTTTTCTTAAGCCCTGGTACTTCGCGAATTTGAAAGAAGGCCTTTAACGCTTCATCAAGCAGCTTTTTCTTTAAATCTGGGAAATGTACGTTAACGATTTCTTGCATTTCCTCTGGATTCGGGAACTGAATGTAGTGGAAGAAACAACGGCGCAAGAAAGCATCTGGCAGCTCTTTTTCGTTGTTCGATGTAATGATTACAATCGGACGCTGCTTCGCGACTACGCGTTCTTGGGTTTCGTATACGAAGAACTCCATCTTATCGAGCTCTAGCAGCAAGTCGTTGGGAAACTCAATGTCAGCTTTATCAATTTCATCAATTAATAGTACCGGGCGCTTTTCTGCGCTGAAGGCTTCCCATAATTTACCTTTTACGATGTAGTTGCTGATATCGTGAACGCGATCATCACCAAGTTGAGAGTCGCGAAGACGTGACACTGCGTCGTATTCGTACAAACCTTGCTGTGCTTTAGTGGTTGATTTAATGTGCCACTGAATTAGTTCGGTGCCTAAACTCTCGGCCAATTCTTCAGCAAGCATGGTTTTACCTGTGCCCGGCTCGCCTTTAATTAAAAGCGGACGCTCTAGCGTAATAGCTGCGTTAACCGCCAGCTGTAAGTCTTTGGTTGCGATATAATTAGACGTGCCACTAAAAGCCATTATTGTTGTACTCCGTATAATTTTTCGTCTTTGCAATTTTAACTATAATATCAAGGCCTTCTCATGATTGCCCATAGATATAACATATAGCTAAAAAGCACTTTGCATTTTACTGATTGGGACCAATGATATAGGGGTATGACGAAATCCCCTAATTCAGGCTGTGAATTATTAACTATCACACGCGTTGAATTATTAACTATTAAAAAGGTCGTACAGATCACGACAGACGGGGTTTCCTATAAAATAAGGAACGAGGTAAGGATTTATAATGAACGTATTTGACGACAATTCCCTATCTATTGGCCGCACGCCACTAGTTAAGCTAAATCGCGTAACATCAGGTAATGTATACGCAAAAATTGAATCGCGTAACCCAAGCTTCAGCGTTAAGTGCCGTATTGGCGCAAACATGATTTGGGATGCTGAAAAGCGCGGTGTCCTTACCGAAGGTAAAGAAATTGTAGAACCGACCAGTGGTAACACAGGTATCGCTTTGGCGTTTGTTGCAGCGTCTCGCGGTTATAAGCTAACGCTAACCATGCCTAGCAGCATGAGCCTTGAGCGTCGCAAACTTCTAAAAGCTTTGGGCGCAAACCTTGTTCTTACTGAAGCACCTAAGGGCATGAAAGGTGCCGTTGCCGCTGCACAAGAAATTGTGGCATCAGATCCAGACAAATACGTATTGCTTCAACAGTTCGACAACCCAGCTAACCCGGCTATTCACGAAAAAACCACTGGCCCTGAAATTTGGGAAGATACAGACGGTAAAGTAGATGCATTCGTAGCTGGTGTAGGTACGGGTGGTACAATCACGGGTGTAAGTCGCTACCTTAAAAATACGAAAGGTAAAGCAATTACTTCAATTGCCGTTGAGCCAACAGACTCTCCAGTAATTACCCAAGCGCTTGCGGGCGAAGAATTAACCCCTGGCCCACACAAAATTCAAGGTATTGGCGCAGGTTTCATTCCAGGTAACCTAGACCTAGACCTAATTGACGAAGTTGAGCAAGTTACCAACGAAGAATGTATGGACATGGCGCGCAAGCTAATGACCGACGAGGGTATTCTTGCAGGTATTTCTTCCGGTGCAGCCGTTGTTGCTGCTAAGCGTTTTGCTGAACGCCCAGAAAACAAAGACAAAGTGGTTGTAGTGCTTCTAGCAAGCGGCACAGAACGTTACCTAAGTAGCCCTCTGTTTGCTGGTGCGTTCGACGAACAAGAAGAAGTTCAATAACCACCAAAATGTTTCAATCATTTAAAAACGAGGCCTAGTGCCTCGTTTTTTTATGCCTACTCTTTTCTATTTCTCCTGAAGTTTTATGGACACAAACACCTGAGTTTTACGCTCTATTACTTTGCTTTTGTGCGCAATATTGTGAATAATCAAAGCATAGATTAGCGAAGCGGCGAGCACATTGACTTCGTTGAGATATAAAACTATCAATAAGAAACGGACCTCTTTACATTAAGGTAATCCAAATGAAAACGCGTATGTGGTACGCCCTTTTCGGGCTTTTTACAGTGTTGATTTTATCCGCTTGCGGTAAAAAGGAAGAAGGCATCGGGCGGTACGGCATGCTTGATGAAAGTACCCCTGAGTACACCACCGTAGCGTTTCTCAAAAGTGTTTATGAAGATGACAACCTTGATACAGCAATTCGACTATCAAGCGAAAAACTGTCTCGTATATTAACGAGATACCACACTAACAGTAACGTTCAGCGCCACCTCTTAAACCTTAAATATGACACCGTCACCATCACTCCTCAAAGTGCAGGCCGAGTTGGCCGCAACGAGTTCGCAGAAAAATCGACAATCACCGTATTTTTAAGTGGAACATACAACGACGATAAAATTGAAGACTTGCGTAGCCTAGACTTGATTAAAGAAGACGGTGAATGGAAGGTTAATAAAATTCATCCAGATGCCTATTTATAACGTGTAGATAAACGCTGTTTTTATGACCAGAAACACAACCTTTTACGATTGAAGAAAATAAAAAGGATGTTTTCCGGCTTTTATGCTTAAAAGCGTTTATTTTTTGTTCAAAGTATTGTTTTAGGATAACAATTTTAAAACGCTCATAAGTGATATACGGATAGTTTCCACCTTGCATAAAGGATTTTTTCTGTACATTAAATTGTTAGTACCCTCGGAGCAGGAAGCTTGAAAGTAAAACCATCCAAAAAGCTATATCTAAAAATGCTAAGAAGCCTTTTGATAATTAGCGTTCTATTCGGTCTTACTGCATATGTCTGGTCAACTTCAGTTTATGAATGTATTTCTATCTTTTCATGGGACTTTTGCGGCTCTATTGGCCAAGCAGAACTGATTTATCCACTTTTTGCTCTAGATGTGCTGCTAGCTTTTTATTTACTTTCGCCATTTTTTACCTATTTCAGCTATCGTGAAATAATCAAAAATAGGAATAAAATTAAATAATGTTGCTAGGTAGTATTGGGTTTACGGGTACTAATCGGGTAGCCGGAGGTATCTAGCCTCCAGCCCCCACAACACCCTGCATGCGGCTCCGCACAGGGCGTTTCATTTAGGATAGTGAAGCGCAATCCATCCATCACGTAGTGAATAAAGCCCTTCGGATTTCAAGTAATCAAGTGATAAAGCCTGATTGATCCCCGGAGATTTTGCACTACGCCATGGCCCTTTGCTGGTGATACCACACGCTACCGCAGCTTGAACATGCACGCCCAGTCTCATTAAATGTCGTACTTTGGTGCGCGGTTTTCGCCACTGACGCCAGTAAGCCATTCTCACTCTGCGCCGGATCCAGTGATCCAGTTCTACGCAGCGCTGATATCCACTGGCGATACCAAAGTAATTTATCCAGCCTCGTAAATACTGACTGAGTTTAAAGAGTTGGTATTGCATCGATACGCCCCAGTTGCGGTTCGTTAATCGTCGAACCTGTTGCTTAAACTTCATCAGGGTCTTCGGATGCCATTGAATGCGGCCTGCCTTGAAGGTAAATCCAAGGAATTTGCTTTCACTGGTTTTAACGACGTGGCTTTTGGTTGTATTAACAACTAACTTCAAGCGGTGGCACAGGAATCTGCTGATACTGTTGAGCACGCGTTCACCCGAACGGGGCGTCTTTACCAGTATGGTAAAATCGTCCGCATATCGTGCAAATTCGTGACCCCGTTTCTCAAGCTCTTTGTCCAATGGGTCTAGCATGATGTTTGCCAGTAGCGGCGATAATGGCCCGCCCTGAGGAACACCTTCTCGACTCTCGCTATAAAGCTGGTTATCCCCTTTGGTTTTGCAGAGAATCCCAGCTCGTAAGTAACGTTTAATCAGTTTAAGCAATCGCTTATCTTTCACTTTATAGCCAAGGTAGGTCATGAGTAAATCGTGATTAACGCGGTCAAAGAACTTAGACAGATCAACATCCACGGCAAAACGGCGTCCCGTTTTGATAATGCTGTTTACCTGCTTCACTGCTTGTTGCCCATTTCGATGTGGCCTGAACCCAAAACTATTATCTGAGAAGGTTGGGTCGAAAATAGGCGTAAGGACTTGGGCAATCGCTTGTTGGATAACACGGTCAACGATAGTTGGGATCCCTAATTGACGTTTTCCGCCATCAGGTTTGTCAATCTCAACGCGTTTCACCGGTGAAGGTTGGTATTGGCCTGAGCGAAGCTCAGTCATAACACGTTTCCAGTTTCCGGCGTTTGCCCAAGCGGGGAAGTCATCAATGGTCATGCCATCCATGCCAGCGGCCCCTTTGTTGGCTCGAACCTGTTTCCATGCCGACACAAGATTGGAAGGCTGGAGAAAAAGTTCGAGTAGATCTGCGCTAAAGGCTGGCTGCTCATCAGTACGCTGAGTCACGTCACTACCGGACGGCATTCGTGTGTTCAAGTCTGACAAGGCTCCTCCTTTATTCTAAATGTTCCGGCCTTGGCCGTGTCCCAGCCATTACGCTGGGCATTTGGCTACTATGCCGTCTGCTGACTTCTGCTCTATCACCGCCACAGTTACCTGTAACAGCGCTATCGGTTTGCATCGAATTCGCTCGCAGTGGATGATGCGTTTCCTCTGCGCCAAGGCACTTGTATACCAGAGCCTTACTGGTATTCACCGATCGCTCGTAAAGCAGATCTCCCCAGATAAGAACATGGACTGTCTCTGCACTGCTGCATCATTTACGGTGGCCGTTAGATCACATGGTTTCGTTGTCTTGTGCCAACTCACCTTCAGCCTACGCCTCATATGATGTTCTTGTTCATCAGCTCGCAGATTTGCTAGCGGCTTCCTCCAGACTATCTCTCACGATTTAGCCCTTGCCATTCGCTAGTAGTTAGCGTTGAATAACAGTGTGTTAAACAACGGTGATCTTCCTACAGAGGACTTTCACCTCATTAGTTCATGCCCATGCTGGGCGTACACAAAGCGCTAAACTCGCTCCCTTCGGTCGCTGGGACGCATACACGCGGGGCGGCTGCGCCATTATGCCCCACATGTCTGCGCCCGTTATTGGAAAGTTATAAGCTAAGAGGTTTTAATGGAATTTAAAGACCTACCACTACATGATGGATTAGTAAAAACCATTTCAATAAATTGGTCTGGTAAGTCAGCTGAGATTTTCTTAGACTGCTTTTTAATGCCAAACCAAAGTGCTCAACCATGCTCATTAACGTTTTCCGGCATTTCCTCAATTAACGTACCAATGACTACTCCTTGGGGTGAATCTAACTCTATTAATATGGCAAGAGTTCAAAACAACATTTTTCAAATTGAATTACAAAGTGGTGACACATTGCAGCTTGAGGCATCAGCTTTTGACTTCGAAACAATTGGCTTATAACAACTCAATTAACTCGCTCACTGCGTTCGCTGGGACGCTAACACGTGGGCTGACTCACTTCGTTCGGATTTTAGCCCACATGCTAGCGCCCCAAAGCTTAGCGTTATGTGCTTGCGTCAATTTGAAAACAAGGAAGTTTTATGAGATTCACTGATGAAGAAATGATAGCTGCGTTACAAGAATTAAACGCAAAGCAAAAACCGATGCAAGGACTCTTGGGAGCAATCATCGGAGCATTTGTCGGCTTTGTTTTTTATCTTTTCATTTCACAAATGGGAGCAGCCATTATCATTATGCTTGCTGTCCCTCCCGCATCAATTGGATTGTTTGCTCGATTTACCGGGCAAATGTATAGCTTAAAGTATAGACTTCCTGTTGGCGCAATTGGTGCATTACTTCATATCTTCGGCTGCTATATGTTGGGCCTCACCCCGCTAGCTTATATTCTTACCCCTGTTGCGTTTATCATCGCGGTTACCCTCAGCAAAGTGAAATTAGAGCGGGTTCACATTTGGGCAATTTCACAAGAGGAAATCGGGAAACTCAATGCGAAATAACGCTGTAAGTGGCTACGCACATAACACATATGAGCCTCCGGGCTGTCAATGAAAAAAGATAGCCCTTTGACCGCTATTTCAAGATCAATACCGTTGCCCTTTTAGAACTCGTTTACTTCGTCTGTCATGGCTGATGTTAGGCAAATTGCCTACGTCAAACACATATAGAGGCTCTTGTTGTTGCTCTTTTCAATTCCTTTTGACTGGCAACGGCACTAGACATTCATCGGTTAACCTTCCTCTGTCCTATTCAGATCTAAGTGGCTGCATTGACCAGTTAGTATCAGGTTCAGTGAAGGTGTAAGCAAATTCGTAAAAAGGTAGAGATGCGCAACAGTCGCATGTCTAATCAAACCAACAGGTTTTGGCATATCGGTATATTTATCGATGCTGCTTTTGCAGAGTACTTTGCGATAAAAGAGATACTCACCACTTAACCAGTTAGATGTTTAAGCTCATGCCACTGTGCGACTTACCCGTTTAAAAAGCGCTCTTCATCGAATACCTGCTGGTTCTTTAACATAAAGTAAGTACATCGCCCAATTTTATGAGCGAGTGCAGATAAAGCCTTCGCCTTGCTCATTCGCTTTTGAAGCTTGGCTAGATATCGTTTCGCGTTGTCATTACCTTTAAGGTACAACACTGCTGCTTCACTAAATGCCCATTTTAAATGAGCATTACCAATCTTATTTCCCTGCGTACCATGCGTTTTACCGGCCGACTCAGCTTTGCATTTTACTAACCGTGAATACGAGGCAAACTTCTGAACTGATGGAAACCGTTTAATATCGCCAACTTCATACAAAATGGTGAGGGCTAGAATTTTCCCGATACCTGGAAACGACTTTAAAATATGTAAATCTGTTGCACAGTGTGTTTGTGCCTGAGTCTTTACATAATGTTCAATCTTGTAAAGCTCACTCACCATGGTTTCGATAATATTTAGGTTTAAATCCATGCTCTTTTGCACTGCTTCGTCTGGAAAGAAGTGGCGCATCTTTTCTCTATCAGGTGAGTTTCTTAAATCTAACCGCGTTTCTAAAGCGGGTAAGTTGTATTGACCAACTGTGCTAGCAACATGCGCTTTCAGCTGAGCACTCATTCTCATTATGTGGGTGCGACGGCGAAGCGCATCTCGAATAGAGCGATGCTTCTTTGAATAAGCATGCGCGAGTGGGAAGTTCCCACCGCGCATTAGCTTCGCTATTTTTAGTGCGTCAATTTTGTCGTTCTTCGTTTTACCGGCATGAATGGCCTTCATATAAAGCGCATGGCCAAGAATGAAATCAATATTATGCTCTTCACAAAAGTCGGATACCCAATACCAGCAGTGCATACATTCAACACCAACAACAATATTGCCCAGATATGGCTTTAAAAGCGCTAACAGTTTATCGGGTGAATCATCTATTTTTTCGTGAACAAGAATGTTGTTCTCATTATCAATAATGCAGACATAAAGCAGTCTGGTGTGAAGATCGATTCCACAATAGTACGGATGTGTATTAGTATAAAAGTTCATTGAGTTTTCTCCCTTGGTTTGGTCGCCTATTAGGATAAACTCAGTTTATTCTGATAGGGAGGAGGCTCAATGATTATCAACTCAATAAACTCGCTCACTTCGTTCGCTGGGACGCATACACGCAGGGCGGCTTTGCCATTTTGCCCTACGTGCCTGCGCCCGTTATTGAAAAGTTATGTTTAAGGAGGAACATTCAATGAACCCCAGTTTTTATAAGAAGTCCTTGGCAGTATTGTTAGCTTTATTTTTAGGTTTATCACCGCAGATTGTTTTGGCAGAGGAGCCACCTGTTAAAAAAAGCAAGAGCGGCATATGTCACGCTAAAGGTAGTACTTACTATTCCAAGACAAAAAACTACACTCCATATCAGTCTATGGAGGCATGTTTAAAAAGTGGCGGGCGTCGTCCAAAGCGTTAAACATAACAATCACATTAAGCCACTCGCTGGGACAGTAACACGTGGGCTCTGTCGCTTCGCTCTAAATTTTAGCCCACGCATTACTGCCCCTTATGTGGGTGTTACCCGCTACTTGTAAATCCAGCCTTTCACTTCTCTTTTTTAGTGGTAATATCAAATCATACCCAATGGGAGTTATTTTATGTCTGATGCATTGAAAGTGATGCTTGAAAATATCGAGCAACTCAGTACTAAAGAGAAAGCACTTGCTGCCCACTGTCTTTTAACGGCTATGGATACCAAGATTGATACCGATGTGGAATCCGAGTGGGTAAAACTTGCAGAATCTCGCAGCGCAGAGCTAGAGTCTGGTGCGGTAAAAAGCATTAGTTGGGAAGAGATAGAAAAGGATCTTAATTAAAAAATGCTACCTGTTTCCTTTCACCCAGAGGTTAAAAGGGAAATAAAAGGGTCGTTTGATTGGTATCAAGAACAGTCATTGGGGTTGGGTCACGAATTTACTCAAGAACTAAAGGAAGCCATCGATTCAGTTAGCTCTTTGCCATCGGCATGGACAAAAGTGGGGCAAACTCATCGACGCTTTGTCTTAAGCAGGTTCCCATACTCTATTATTTATAAAATTATCGAAAACAGGGAAATTAGTGTGGTAGCTATTATGCACAACCACCGAAAACCAGGGTATTGGCACGAACGCAGCTAACAAGACGCTCAAGCCACCCCCTCCGGTCGCTGGGACGCTGCCATGTGGGCTGACTCACTTCGTTCGGATTATAGCCCATACGCTAGCGCCCCTTAGCTTAAAGTTATACATAAACCATGAAATCATCACACAAGACAATTTTTATAATTTTTGTTTCATTTATCCTTTCTTCATTAGTGGACGAATACCTTTTAATTACTCGCGGCATCGAGCTCTTCACCTACCACATTCATACGATTTTCGTAGCAATTTGCCTCTTCATTTGGTGCAAACAACACGGTAGAGAGAATGGACATACACAGCTCAGAATGTATCCCTTGTTTTGTGCATTAATAGGCTTCATTGGTGTTCCGGTGTACGCCTATAAATTTTATGGCCTAAAGCACGGAACAGTTCTTCTATCTAAAGCGATTGTTGCATTAATTGTTACCGTAGTAGTTTCTATTGGCGCCACTACCCTTTTCTCAACATTTTATTTATAACAAAAAAATCAAGTCGTAGGCTAAAGCCCACTGGGACGCTAACACAGGGTCGATTCGCCATAATGCCCTACTCGTTATCGCCCCTTGTTTAAAAGTTAGGTGACTAGGGATGGTTATGCTTCAAAAATTAAAAATTCTGTTCTTAGGTTTCTTATGTTCGTTACCGTTTTCACTCTTTTTCGGTTATGGCACTTTCTTCGTTTTGTCTCATGTTCAAGAGTTTAGTAACACCAATATTTCCTATCTCGTCGGAACAGGCATATTTACTTTAATTTCCATAAGTGGTTTAACAAATCCAGGGGCATACATAACAGTGTTTAAAATTTTTGGATTTTTTAATGACCTAGGGGATATTGCTAGTGCAATCAGTATCTTTAACATTTTCAAATAACTGTTGTATTGTGCTCAAAGGTAAATCACCTAACAAAAAATTTATGTCGCCCGCAGTCGGGCTGGGACACAAACAGCTAGGCGGCTTCGCCATTATAGCCTGCCTGTTTGTGCCCCATATTTAGGCGTTATGCACAAGGAAGTATTGAATGAAACATAAGATTATTTGTTCACTATTCTCAATAGCCATTTTTACTTCGGGATTATTTCTCGGCGCATATATCAGTACGTCAGCGGGCGCTAGTTCAAACTCTACAGAGTTATATAGCAGCATTATTCACCTTTCTTCTGTTCATCAACAAATAGAAAATGGTGAATTAGAAAACGCAAAACAAGCCATCTGTAGTTTCGTCAGAACACGCATCGAATTACTAGAGCTTGGCCATCAAATTCTTAACGAGAATAGGGCCAAGGAAGTAATGGTTCTAAAACAAAGTATGGAGAAAATGCTTTCAAACACATCGCAAGCCAGCACTTCGTTAGCTGAAACTTGTGTTTAACGAGGCGCTTAACGCGTTCCCTTTGGTCACTGGGACAGTAACGCAACGGCACTTCGTAGATATGTCGCTACGTCACTGCCTCACTGCCTCAAAGCTTAGCGTTATATCGCGGGATAGTTCGATGGAAGACAAGGACTTAGTTATTTACGATGGGGTGTGTAACTTCTGTAATGGAGCAGTTGCCTTTATTTTGAAGCGCGACAAAACTGAACGTTTTATATTCTCACCAATGCAATCAGAATATGCTCAAGAAGTTATCGAACGTTACAAAGTTGATACTCTAGGTGTTGATACTTTTATGTTAGTTAAGAACGGAAACGTTTTTCTTTGGTCTGACGCTGCACTAGAAATCGCAAAAGACTTAACTGGGTTCTGGTTTTTATTCGGTGTAACTAAAATCTTGCCGCGTTCTTTTAGAGACTTCTTCTACAGAATTTTTGCTCGCAACCGTATTAAGCTTTTCGGTGGTACAAAGCATTGTCAAATACCCGATAAAAAGGTCTTAGGGAGGTTCAGAGGTCTTGCGATGTAACAAACAAATAAAGCCGTTCCCGTTGGTCACTAGAAGGCATATACGCGGGGCCGCTTCGCCATTATGCTCAGCGCATATGCGCCTCTTAGCTTAATGTTAGAAGCTTCTGAGAAATCAATGGCTAAATCAGAAATAAGACGATTCTTAAAAGAGATCCGCACTAAGTTTCCTGACGTTGTGCCTCTTATGGAAAAACATGAGTGTTGGGCGCTTACATTTCTAATGGGAGAGTTTGCAAATTTGACGACTATTTTGTTAAACCAAGGCGACTTAGAAGAAGCACTTGAGCAGTTGCATTACATGAGCGAGAAACTAGATACTGCAACCGAAGCAGAATTCGAGTACATAGATGTATATTATACAGAGCACTTATTCTGGAAAGGTACCAAAGAAGGTATTGAACGTGGCTGGCCTCTCGTCCCAGATAATCTCAAAAAACTGTACTTGGACTTTCATGGTAAACCACCTAGGGTAGTGGTTTAGATAAGGTTGAGGGAAGTACAATTTTACAAAGTACGATTGATGGCTTTTGTGAAACTCAGCGCTCTAAAGATGTCTTTAAAAAATTAAAACGTTTTATATCCAATAAAGCGATTAAAATGTCTGGTGTTCTATTTTTCCCTGAGGCTTACGATAATCTGAGAAATGGTTGGCGATTAACCCCAATTCTAACTGGTGTGCCTGAGTTAGATGTTAAGCTTGAACCTTACAATTAAGAGTGTTTTAAACATAACAAACGCTTTAACCAAGGGACGAAAAACAGCAAGCTTGCGCTCCTTCGTCGCTAATTTTAGCCTGCTATTTTGCGCCAGTTTAGCTAGGCGGTATGCATCAAGGTAAATAATGAATCGAGCGCCCCTTTCAAAAGAACCAGTTAACCTATTTATTCTTTTAAAGATGGCTTACACCGATTCTTTGGGTGCCAATGTGCTGAACAGGCATCTGAGCAGACTGCTCAAGCAACTGTTTTAAAATTGGAGCTAACTACTGAGCTATCCCCACGAATAGTAAAATAAAGTCAAAGAGTTAGGGAACATTCATGGCATTTGGTGATCAGATCTTTCGCCAAAAAAAAACCAACACA
>NZ_JAKRFA010000018.1:0-133985 GCF_022348305.1 Alteromonas sp. MmMcT2-2 | reverse complement strand
AAAGCTTCAAGCTCTTTCTTATTCATGTTCATCTGCCTATCCTTAACTCTCTATAGAGTAAATTGAGATAGGCAGTTACACAAAATTAGTTACAGTCTCATGGGACCAGCCCTTTAAGAGTGTTTTTATGGTTGTCACTACTCACTTTTCTAAATGCTTATCACCTATGGGATTATTCAATTTACGCTAATGAGTCTCTAATTGAGGTGAATACTTCAGAAGTGGATATAAGCTCATCGTTGAACGGTTTTGAAACACTAATGAATTCTATCAAGATTAACCTTGAAGGAATTAGAGGGGTACTAACATACTCGATACAGACTTTAACACTTCAAAAAGATAAACTTGAAATTTTTGATAATCTACCGAAAAACTCCGCCGTTTATTTAATAAATACGCTATACGCAGTTATAGGCCCCATTATTATTGCCCTGTTTGCCGTATCAATCCGTACGCGGATAAAACGCAACTGATAGCAATATTTACAGCATGTAGATTGCGTGAAATATGGAAGTTTTTAACTAGGGATAGTGCACCCATTTGTACACTAGCAGCACATTTCGGCACCCGAAACGTAATGCTACGTATCACTATATAGTGTCGCTCTGACGGGAGTACCACTATATATTGCTATGTAACGTGATTAGACTATTTTCAAATCCTCTCACACCGACCAACTTCTCTCTCCCCATTCAATGGCTTATGCCATATATATCTCAAAGTTAAATCAAAACTCGCTTTTCTTGTACCAATATACAGCAGTAAATTTCGCCCAATAAAAGAGTGCATAGTTGTATATACACTCCTATAAATTATTAGCGCAAAGCCTAGTTTGTTTTAATGCTCAAGATGTCGAAAAGCATCAATAGAGAACCCGCCATAAATAACCATACTCCAGCGATTGCAAATTTGCTGAAGGCTGGCAAGAAAAGGGTACTTCCCCAAAAAAAGCACAAGCAGGCGGCTACACCCAATTTGTTATTTTGTACTTGTTTCATGATAGTCATTTTCACGTCTTCCTTACTATTAAATAGAAGGTTGAAACTGAAGGCTCACTGAAATACGGTTCCAGCTATTAATTTGTAGAATAATAGACGTGAGTTCTATCAGCCCTTCTTTTCCGAAGGTGCTTTCTACACTGTTATACATTTCTTCAGTAATAGTGGAAGAGTGGATAAGCGTTAACGCTTCCGTCCACGCTAATGCTGTTCTCTCTTCAAAACTGAAACAATCTAGCTCTCTCCACGCAGACAATACATCAAGCCTTGACTGATTTTCATCAGACTCTCTCGCTTCTTCGGCGTGCATGTGTTGGCAGAAGCCGCACTGATTAATTTGTGACGCACGAAGCTTAACTAAATGTATGAGCTTATGATTTAAAGTACTTTTGAAAGATGGCTTAACCAAGCCTGTGAGGTGTTCAAGAATATGGGGATATTCAGAATATAGCTCGGATTGTGTAATACGTTTTTTCATAGTGCTCTCCTTTAAACTGCGGAGAACTATAAAGTCTAAGCAAAACGCTTAATTGTAAATTTGCGACAACTTTCGCTTTCTATACTGAAGGGGCGTTTCCAGCGCGAAATCTCTAAACGAATGCGTAAAGTGCGCTTGGTCGAAGTAACCACATGCCAATGCGACGTGGCTCACCGCTTCAGAATTTGAGGTTAATAACGATCGAGCATGGCGTATTTGAGCAAATTGATACAGTTTGTTTGGCGAGAAACCAAAGTTAGTGCGAAATTGGCGCTCCAGCGTTCTTCGGCTGACGCCGAACTGATCGGCAAGATGTTGTGGGGGCACCAGTAAATTCATCGACTGATAAAGCATGCGCTCCCATTTCTGAAAGGCTCCATCAGTATTTTCTGCTAGCTCAATCAACCAGTGCTGTATTGCGAAGCACTGCTGGCTAATAGTTTTTCCAATAAGATAGGCTTGCAGTCGTTGATAGGAATCACGCTGCTTAACCATAGCCAACGCGATGTCGATTTGTTGGTTTTTACTGTCATCAAAGGTTAAGCCGAACAAATATTTCAACGCACCGGGCCTAAATCTTACACTTATTTGTCTGCAAGCCAGTTCCCACGGCATGGCGCAGACCTGAGTATGGTAAAACAATTGCGCTTCACAGTTAGTTTGATCGAGATAAAAAGTCAAACTAGCACCTGCATCAGGATAAAATTTTTCGTTTAGCGTTGTAGCTGAGCCTTCTGGGTTATCAATCACCCACATGCATTGTACAAACCGTTTTATGGAAGTAGCAGGGGTCACGAAACCAATATCAATCTGCTTAAAGCTAGCGGCAGGAATAATTTCGTTGTTGGTTGAAGTGTCCATAAACGTTGGTTGCGAGTCTAGAGTTAAATCAGTGAAGCTTTATATTACCCCTGCCGCGTGCTGTATCAAGACAAAGTTTCACGTTTAGTTAGCGTAGCGACCTAAAAAGCTTGTTATAGAGTTCACCACGGCTTCAGCATTTTCTATTTGCGGATAGTGCCCGATTTGATCGAGCTCAATTACGTCTGCATTGGGAATGAGTTGTTTGTACCGCGCCACCATATGCGCGCCAGAGATTGGATCAGCCATGCCTGCGGTTAGTCGAAGAGGGGCTTTGGCATTTTGCAGCGCACTTACCCAGCGCTCTCGGTATTGTTTACGCTGCTTCATATAGTCCAAAAGCAAGTGCATGTGTTTGTGACCATTATTTGCACTGATAAGTGTCCAAAAATCATTGATGTCTTGATCTGAAGGAGGTGTGTTTGGGCCAAATATGTTGTGCATGCTTTTTCGAATTGCATTTTTGTTTAAAAAGCGAATGAGTAGACCACCAATTGGAGAAAGCAGCAGCTTTTGAATGGACAGAGCACGATGTGTTTCGGGAAAAAGGCCACCGTTAAGTAAGTGCAGCGATTCGATGCGAAAGGCAAGGTCGTTTTCCAATTGCTGCGCCATCATTTCTTGTGCAACCGTATCACCGTAATCATGAGATAGAACATGGGCACTTGTAATACCTAAATGCCTTATTACTTCACTTATCGTGTCGGCTTGCTCTTTAATTAAGTATTTTTTGGGTGACTTATCGCTAAAACCAAACCCCGGCATATCGAGCGTCACGCAGCGGAACTGGCTTGTAAGTGTTGACCATATTTTAGCCCAATCGAAACTTGCGGTGGGGTATCCGTGAATGAGTAATAGAACTGGTCCCGTGCCTTCTGTTTTATAAAAAACTTGCTGACCGTCGACGTTTAAAAAGTGGCCGGAACTTCGCCATTGTGAAAGTTGCATTTCTACATGCCTTGTTATGCTTTTGTATTTAGCTTGCCCAGCCTTTGATGTTAGGTCTGTCGTGAGGGCGACATTTTAATAATGTCGCGCGCTGCACAGGGAACTTATAACGCAGGGTATAGGTAGTGGAAAATGAGAGGCGCGCTAGTCTTCAACCGGAATACAGACGGTTACTTTCGTTCCCTCTCCAGGGGTTGATGTTAAGTCAATCTCACCGTTAAATTTTTGTCGTACTAAGTTGTATAAAATATTTAGGCCCAGCCCTGTACCACCTTTATCACGAGCCGTGGTGTAAAATGGCTCGAATACCTTCTTGTGAAGCGCCTCTGGTATGCCTTTGCCATTGTCTTGTACGCTAATCACAATGCCTTTGGTATCTCTACTGCAGCTCACACTCACTCTATTTACATCGTTATTTACCGATGGACCAAAAGCGTGACGCTGAGCATTCGATATTAAATTTGTTAACAATTGGGCAATAATGCCGGGACAGGTGGTTATCATCAAATTGGGCGTAACGTCTATGCTAAGCTCGACTTGTTCTTTGCGAAGCATGGGTTTTAACGGGTTACAGACTCTAGGGATATATTCGTCTAACGCAATTTCTTCTATTTCTAACGACGTTTGGTCAGCAGAAGTGCGCTTAAAGTCTTGTACTAAATTCGCTGCCCGCATCAGGCTTGTTTCAGCCAAGTTTAACCCTTCAGAGCAAATAGCTTCAAAGTCTTTAAAACCCTGCTCGGTTAATTCATCGTTTTCGAAGTCTCGATAGATGTCTTTTAGTTCTTCTTTGCAGTTACTGACGGAGGTGAGTGCAATGCCTAACGGCGTATTAACTTCGTGAGCAATGCCTGCGACTAGATTTCCTAACGCCGCCATTTTTTCTGACTCGACGAGCTTTTCTTGTGCAGCCTCAAGTTCAGCCGTGCGGTCTATTACTTTTTGCTCAAGGGTTTGGTTGGCCTCAATTAGCCTCTGCTCGTAATCTGCGCGCTCATTTGCACTCACTGCACGCCCGTAAAGGTCTGCCAGTGACGCCGCAAATACAACTTCATCGGAATGCCATTCACGGGCTTTGCCTTGGTGTTCACAGCAAATTATCCCAATCATTTTGCCGCGGTGGCGAATAGGGACATCAAGCATAGAGCTAATCCCAAGCGGCGTTAAATACACTTCTGCAAATTCAAATGTTGCAACATCTGTTAATGCGTCGTGGGCCGCAATGGTTCTCTCTGAATCTAGCGCCTCGAAATAATGAGGAAAGTCTTTTCGGGTAAGTACTAAGCTTTCGTGGTCCAGGTCATTACCCTTATCAATGAGCAATGTGCACTGTACCAGTGTTTGCATTTCATCATACAACCAAATGCCAGCTCGAGTAATTTGCAAACCCTCACACACCGAGTTGATAATAAGTCTAGAGGCAACGTCTAATTCACCTTTATCAATATCTGCGCTTTGGCTAACGCGTAATAAGATTAATTCTAGCGTTTCTTTCATTCATCTTCGTCCGGTTCTGTGGCTCGGATTTCAAGGATCCTGTCGAAGTGCTCTATCATAATGTGGGTGATTAGCGGGTCGAATTGTTTCCCGGAATTCTCATGAAGATAGGCTTTTACTTCCTCAGGACTCCATGCCGGTTTATAGCAGCGCTTAGATAGCAGTGCGTCGACAACGTCGACAATTGCCATAATACGGCCCTCCACGGGAATGTCGTCTCCAGCTAATCCTTCAGGGTAACCTTGACCATCCCACCGCTCATGATGCGTTTTCGCAATGATGGCGCCCATTTTAGCAACGATGCGATCAGATCCCGCAAGTAGCTCGTAGCCTTTTTGTGCATGGGTCTTCATGATTTCCCATTCTTCGGGGTCGAGTTTGCCCGGTTTATGTAAAATAGTTTCAGGGATGCTAATTTTACCCACATCATGAAGTGCGGCTGAATATCGTATGGTCTCAATAAACTCTCGGCTCATGTGAAGCTTTTCAGAGAGAAATTCGGTCATAAGAATGACTCTTCTCACATGACCACCGGTCTCTTTACTCCGCATTTCGATTGCGTCGCTAAGCACCATAATGAGTTCTTTTTGAGTTTTTTGTATGTCTTCTTTTTGCGTGAGATTTTGGAATATTACCGCCACATTGGAGGCAAACATCTCTAAGGTCTTGCGCTGCAAAGCATCAAGTGGATGATGTAGTTTAACATACAAGATGTTGTGACTATCTTCTCCAGTAGGATAGTAGCCAATGAAAAGATCGTTAGACTGATAATGGCTTTTACTTTTTAAGACTTGTTTGATTTCTTCTTCAATGCTTTCAGGAATTCGGCTTGAAATTCCAGGTTCGCATAACCCAACTAAGTCGCCGCTGGCGCCCAGCACTGTCATGGTCGTATCGCCATATAAGTCGGTGTGCTGAGTAGACAAGTAGAGTACAGAGTTGTTTAGGTTCAGCAGTGTAAGGGTTTGTTTCAACACTGCCGTGCCAAATTGGGCTAAAGATTTACTGGCTAAAACGGAAGACGAGGATTTTAAAACGTCTTCCATACCGCGCTTACCTTGCTCAATGGTCTGAATATCCCGATATGACCGTATTGCTGTGTATACGCATGATTTAAGTTTAAGCGATGACAACTCGGTTTTGGCTTTGTAGTCGTTTATGTCGTAACGCCTGATTACCTCTTCTTCCGGCGCCTGACCAGGTTGACCTGTTCTCAGAATAAGGCGGGCGGTATGGTTATTGAGCTCGTTGCGAACGGCATCAACCAAATTCAAACCCGCATCGTCAGTTTCCATTACCACATCAACGAAAGCGAGAGCGATGTCTGGATTTGCTTTGAAAAGTGCTAGGCCTTCAGCGCCACTGTGAGCTGATAGAAATTCAACCCCGCGTTTTTCGAAATTAAATTTCCGCAGAGTGAGTTTAGTGACCTCATGTACGCCTTCTTCATCATCGATTATGGCTATTTTCCATGGAGCTTGGCGAGAGGTGGATTGTTCTGTTTTTGACTTCTTAAATAACGACATACATAGCGGTATAAACGTTTAGATACATTAAACGTAAGCCACAATTTTCAATCTCGCAAACTTACTCGACAAGTTTTGTTCTAAAGTTCAATGAGCATATTTTGATGACAGAAGTCTCTTTATCATCAGTTAGACGTGTTTTAGGCAAGTATTAAAAATATGCCATGTTTGTTAAATTGTGGAGCCCAGCAGATTCCAGTAGGAGAAAACTGCTGGGCCGTGATACCTTACAACGATAGCGTTTAGCTATCTTCGATGGGGGTATTTTCAGTAATCGGTACCGTATTTACGTCGGTATCTAAGCTTTCTACCGCATTTCGTACGCCTGCGGCGTAGTCTGGATGCACCTTTTCTAGCACGGCGTACCAACGCTCTTTTACGCTATCTGAGCACGGGCCCATAGCGGCAGCATAGTTTTTGTATAGCCGTTCTTTTTGATCATCAGAAAACATCTCATACAGTTTTCGCGGCTGCACGTAATCCACATCTGCTTCATCTTGATGATATCTATCGGCATCTCCATCAATGCGAAGCGGAGGCTCTTTCACCGAAAAGTCAGCCACTGGACCTTCGTATTGATTGGGCTCATAGTAGGCGTCAGGGTTACCAAAATCATTGGTAAAGAAGCGCATCGCGCCGTCTTTGTGATAGTGGTTTACCTTGCTATTTTTCGGCGCGTTAGCGGGGAGTGCTTCATAGTGTGTGCCCAAACGGTAGCGATGGGCATCAGCGTAAGAAAATATGCGAGCCTGAAGCATTTTGTCAGGGCTAAAGCCAATACCAGGAACAACATTTGACGGACTGAATGCTGCGTTTTCTATCATTTGAAAGTAGTTTTCTGGATTTCTGTTCATTTCCAGTTCGCCAACTTCAATAAGCGGATAGTCATCGTGCGGCCACACCTTGGTTAGGTCGAACGGGTTATAGCTTTGCTGTCCTGCTTCCTCTTCTGGCATGGCCTGAATGTACATTGTCCATTTTGGGAAATTGCCTTCTTCAATGGCGTTATATAGCTCTTCCTGATACTTTTCCCGAGTGCTTCCAATGATTTTTTCAGACGTTTCATTGGTGTAGTTTTTAATGCCTTGTTGAGTTTTGAAATGGAACTTCACCCAATGACGCTTGCCTTCCTTATTCCACATGCTGAAAGTGTGGCTGCCATAGCCGTTCATGTGCATAGGTGACACCGGAATACCACGGTCCGACATCAAAATGGTAACTTGGTGCACGCTTTCTGGCTGTGCAGCCCAAAAGTCGAACATGGCTTCTGGTGAGCGCAGGTTAGTTTTCGGATGGCGTTTTTGCGTACGAATAAAGTCAGGGAACTTGTATCCATCGCGAATGAAGAAGATAGGAGTATTATTACCTACCATATCCCAGTTGCCTTGTTGTGTGTAAAACTTCAAGCTAAAGCCTCGCACGTCACGCTCGGTATCAGCTGCGCCTGATTCTCCCGCTACCGTAGACCACCGGCTTAATACTTCAGTTTGTTTACCCACTTCTGAGAATAAGTCAGCGCATGTGTAATCGGTAATGTCGTGCGTGACCGTAAATGTGCCCTGTGCACCCCAGCCTTTCGCGTGAACGACACGTTCTGGAATTCGTTCGCGGTTTTGATGCGCTAACTTTTCAATGAGTTGATAATCTTGTAAGAGGGCGGGGCCGCGCTCTCCTGCTGTTTTAGTGGTTTCGTTACTTACTACGGGGGCGCCTGCCGACGTGGTTAATTGCGGTTTCTTAGCCATTATAAAACTCCTTTCGTATGCTTCTTTTGAAAGCCAAACTTCCATAAACATCATGTGTGCCTGACTCATGACATGCTTTTGCTACGCACTGCTAAATGAAAGGGTTTACAAACTTCTATATATATCTATAAAAACAAACAATCTGAATTAGGTTTGCCACCTATTGAAGAGCAAACTCGTCGTGTTTACTCTAACTTAACAAGTTCAATTACCGCGTTTAAGGAAGTGTATGAATTTTGCCGAGTTTGCAGCATCAAGAAAGAGTGTTAGAGGGTTCACTAAACAGCCTGTTACTAAGGAAACAGTAGACGCGATTATCAACACAGCGAAGTGGGCGCCATCGTCCTATAACACGCAAACCTGGAAAATTCATGCAGTAACAGGCGACGTGCTTGATAAAATTCGTGAAGGCAACACCAAAAATACACTTGAAGGTAAACCGCACGTTCGAGACTTTCCATACAAAGAGGATTACGAGGGGATTCACCGTCAGCGTCAAATTGATGTAGCCATACAGCTGTTTGACGTAATGGGAATAACCCGAGAAGACAAGGAAAAGCGTATGGATTGGATGATGCGCGGCTTTAGGCAGTTTGATGCGCCCGTTTCTTTGGTGCTTACCTATGACAAGGCTTTAGAGCCAGCAGGGATCACGCAGTTTGGTTTAGGGTCGCTGGCGTATGGCATTGTGCTAGCTGCATGGGACTTAGGGCTTGGTTGTGTTATCAATGGTCAGGGCATTATGCAGTCCGATGTAGTACACAAGCACGCTAACATCCCTGATGATGAGGCCATTATGATTTGCATAGCCTTGGGCTATCCAGACCCAGAGTTCGCTGCAAACGAGGTTCGCTCAACTCGCGCCGACAACGAAGAGTTTGTGACGTATCACGGGTTTTAGCGTTTTTCGATTTAGGCAGATTGTTATTTTTTCAGCAAGCCAATGCTGCGTTAAGCCATCGGCATGAAAACGTCCGTTTGAAATATCATGAGCTTCTAAAACAGCGCCTTCACAACGGAACATTTCCGACGTCTTAGTGTAAGTGGTTACTTTGTTGGATGATTACTTAAGAATCGTTCTACCTCGGGCGCGGGGAGTGGCTTGCTCCAATAATAGCCTTGCCCCAAGTCACATCCCATTTTTATTAGCTTTTCTAAAGCGGGTTTACTTTCAATACCTTCAGCTACCGCTTTCATGCCAAGGCTGTCGGCAATGCTAATTATTGCTGCAACTAAAGGTGCGTCGTTTTCCCCAATGCCCAAGGTGTTGATAAAAATGCGATCTATTTTGAGTTTGCGAGCGCTAAATGTCTGTAGATAATTTAAATTAGAGTAACCGGTACCAAAATCATCAATAGCAAAGTGCACGCCTAGCGATTTAATGGCTTCGAGTTGTTCGCCAGTGGTGCCATTTTCATCCGCGAGTATGGTTTCAGTTAGCTCCAGCTCTAAAAATTGCGGTGCTAATTGTGAATTTTGCAAAGCCTGCTCAACGACAGCGGGGAGCGTACCATCTTTGAATTGTGCAAAGGATAAGTTTACGGCAACCGTAAGATTAGTATGACCATTTTCATGCTGTTTAGCGCAAAATTCACAAGCCTGGTTTAACACCCACGCACCAAGAGGGATGATCAGGCCACTGCTTTCCGCTAAAGGTATGAACTTGTCGGGGAATATCATTGAGCCGTCTTTCTGAGGCCATCTCAAAAGCGCCTCTACTGCTTGAACCTTGTTAGAGACAAGGTCTATCAACGGTTGGTAGTACACCTCGAATTCATTGGCCTGTACAGCCGGGCGCAAACGCTGAATAAGTGTGAATTTTTCATCGTTTTCTTCGTCAAAGCGCACGTCATAGTATTCGTATCTATTTCTGCCGTTGCGTTTCGCTTCGTACATGGCAATATCAGCTTTTCGGCACAGCTGTTTAAATTTAATTCCGTCATAAGGCGCTTGTGCTACACCAATTGAACCCGATACTACCACTTTGGTTTGCAGCACTTCGAATTCGTTCGAACACCACGTAATTAAGTTCTTACATAAGTCATCGATTTCAGATTTGTCTGATATTTCTGGCGCCAAAACAATAAACTCATCGCCACCGAAGCGTATTAAACTTTGCTTTGTGGATAGGTGGTCGGTGATGGTTTGAGATATTTTTTGAAGAAACCGATCGCCCGCAGCATGGCCAAGAGCGTCATTCACGGGTTTAAAGTTGTCTAAGTCTATGAACAGCAGCGCGAGCTGAAGCCCTTTTTCTTCACTCTCGCGTAGCTTTTCGTTGAAAAGTCGCTCGCCCAAAATCCTATTTGGCAAGTTTGTGAGCGGATCGTGATGTGCTAAGTGCTGGATATGTGCTCTATTTTGCTCAACTTTAGACACCTCTTGCTGCAGTGACTGCATAAGCCGACGAATATCCTGTATCAAAATAAAAACGCTGAAGCCCGTAATAACGTAAATAACCATGATGAAGAGCACGTGAGACCAGCTCAAAATAGGCGGGTTTGGTGTTACTACATCGTGCATAATCAACCACGTAAGCGTAATGCACTGAAGAAGCACTAAAGATAAAACGGTGCCAAATAGGGCAATTCCACCTAATAAAGCCGCAAATATGATGACGCCAGGATAGCCAATCATGGCGATATCAAATACGCCTGCACCTGTTGCGGATAGGGCAAACAGCATTGACGACATAGCGCCTAAAAGTAGGTAACTGCTGGTAGTAACGTAATACTTGTATGCGAGCGAGCCAGTGACGATTAATGAGAACAAGCCCAGTAAAAAGATATCAAAAGTTATGCCTCTCGCGACCAGAGACGAAGCGAAAAGCCCGAAGCCTGTTACCGCGCTTATTTGAATGACACGGCGCCTTCGGAGTGACGTTAGATCAGCAAGCTTTGCTGATGAGGAAAAAAAATCTTTAACCTGCATTCTTCCAAATCTTGAAGGAGGTTTATAGCAACCTTAAACCTAACTTGGAAAAAAGCAAGTGTAGAGACGCAACGTTATACGTTATTGGCAAAAGACGAGGAAAAACACAGCAGTGCTCGAAAGCACTGCTGCCTGTAAAGTCAATAACTACCTTTCGTCTGATGGTGCGTAACGCTCCAACCAGTGTGCATATGGTGCAGGCATTACCCAAGATGGTTTTTCAACGCCTAGCTTTTTCGCTGCAAAATAAGACCAGTGTGGGTTAGTAAGATGCATTCTACCTACCATAACAACGTCAAGTTGTTGGTTTTCAATGGTATCATTGGCGAGCTCTGGTGTGTCTACTCCCCACGCTGTAGCAACCGGGATTCCGGCTTCATCACGTACCTTTTTAGCAATTGGAGCAAGGAAAGCCGGGCCCCAAGGAATATTCGCATCAGGTGTGTTAAAGCCAACGCTAACGCTAACGAAATCAGTACCAATTTCTTTGAACTGTTTTACAAGTTCGATAGACTCGCTCAACGTCTGTTCGTCATCACCATCGTATTCGATAACGCCAAAGCGTACGGTAAGCGGTAGGTTTTCAGGCCAAACCGCACGCACTGCGCTCAGTGTTTCAAGTAAGAATCGGCCACGGCCTTGCGCATCACCGCCGTATTCGTCGGTACGCTTATTGGCGTGCTTCGAGAAAAAGCTTTGAGCCAAATAACCGTGGGCAAAATGCAGTTCAAGCCACTCGAATCCAGCTTCAAGCGCGCGCTGGGCACCTTTCACAAAGTCACTCTTAACGCGCTCAATATCGGCTTTGGTCATTTCTGTAGGCGTAACAGGTAAGTGTGCCCCAAAGGCTTCTGCCGAAGGTCCAATAGGCTGCCACCCTTTTTCTTCACTTGGCTGAATGTGGTCATCACCTTCCCAAGGGCGGTTAGCACTCGCTTTGCGCCCGGCATGTGCAATTTGAATTCCAGCAACAGCGCCTTGGCTTTTTATACGATCAGCAACATTTTTTAAGCCACTAACGTGTTCATCTTTCCAAATACCTAAGCAATTTGGCGTGATACGTCCTTCTGGCGAGACGGCGGTTGCCTCAACGATAACCAATCCAGCACCGCCTCGGGCAAATGACTGGTAGTTTGCTTCATGCCACTGGTTTGTAAACCCATCTTCTGCAGAGTATTGGCACATAGGAGGCACAGCAATACGATTGCGAAGCGTCACGTCTTTTAACGAAAATTGTTCAAATAATGCAGTCATATTTCTCTCTTTCTAAATAAACAAAAAAGCACTCAGCGAAGGCTGAGTGCTTTAGAATCTAGGGGTTATGCCGCGAGAGTTAGAATTTCACGGGCTTTAGCAAGATCGATGTCACCATGCTCGCCAAGCGCTGTTAAGCCGTTGCGTTCAAGGTTCTCGATTAGCCCATCAATGGCAGACTTTTCAATGTTGTGGTCTGACAGGCGGGTTTTAACCTGCATAGTTTCAAAAAAGTCCTGAACCGCTTTTATGGTTAAGTCGATGGCCTTTTCTTTGTCATTTTCCTGAATGCCAAACACGCGCTCACCTAGCTGCAGAATTTTTTCCTGCTTTTTGTCACGCTGCACGAACATTAACGACGGTAGAACAATTGCTAAGGTCACGGCGTGATCTAAACCGTGTAACGCAGTAAGTTCGTGACCTATCATATGTGTGCCCCAGTCTTGCGGTACACCTTTACCGATTAATCCGTTAAGCGCCATTGTTGCTGACCACATTACGTTTGCACGCACATCGTAATCTTCAGGCGTCGCTAACGCTTTAGGACCTTCTTGAACTAAGGTTTGTAAGATTCCTTCTGCAAAGCGGTCTTGAAGCGGTGCGTTTACAGGGTAGGTAAGGTATTGCTCAATCACGTGAACAAAAGCATCAACCACGCCGTTTGATACTTGACGTGGTGGAAGTGAATAGGTGAACTCAGGATCGAGTACGGCAAAAACAGGCTGAACTGTTTCAGAAGAAAACGCGCGTTTTTGCGACGTTTCTTTTCTGTTTACTACCGAGTTACCGTTACTCTCAGACCCTGTCGCAGGTAAAGTAAGTACTGCGCCAATAGGTAATGGATTTTCAAATGCTGCACCTTTAACAAGTATGTCCCACGGATCGCCTGCAAAGTTAACGGCAGCAGCTACAAATTTCGCGCCATCAATAACACTTCCACCGCCAACCGCAAGAATGAAGTTCACGTCATTTTCACGGGCGACATTCACAGCTTTCATCAGTGTTTCAAATTCTGGGTTTGGTTCAACACCCTGAAATTCAATAACTTCAGCACCTGCTAGTGCAGTCGTTACTTTATCGTAAATACCATTTTTCTTAATTGAGCCGCCACCGTAGAGGAAGAGGACTTTTGCTTGTTTCGGCAAACGTGAAGACACTTCACTTAGTTGCCCTTTGCCGAACAAAATTTCGGTTTGATTCTTAAACGTAAAATTAAGCATAGTGTTGCCTGTCCTTAATTAGATTGTGAATTTAACTGTTGTAAAAGCTTTTCAGCTAACAGTTCATCAGAAAACGGGTTTTGGCCTGTAATAAGCTCACGGTCTACTACTACATTGGGCGCCCACATTTCTTTGAATTCCATCTTGCCACCCGCTTGCGCCATGGCGTCTGCTGGGTAATACAATAACGTTGCGTCGTTTAACGTGCTTTCAAAATAGGCCTCTTCCGGTGTGGAGAAGATTGTCATTTTGTAGCCATCATAAATCCAACTCTCAGATGAGGCTTGCTCACCGGATTTCAATGCCAGTTCAAAAGCCTGCGGGTTAGATTGCCCAGAAAGTAAGGCGATTGGGCCATGGCAGATAGCGGCAGTAGGTTTTCCTTCACTGTGAAAGTGAGACAAAATTTCACCCACTTGAGGATTGTTTGCTAGGTCGATAAGCGGTGCATGACCGCCTGGAATGAATACGCCTTCAAACTCTTCTAGCCCTTGTCCAATCACTTCGCTCAATGACAGCGTGTCATCAATGCCTTCTATTGACGCTACAAACGTTTGAATGTCTCGCATTTGCGATTCGCCGCCATCAAAGTATTGCGGTATTACTGACTTTTTATCTACAGATGGCGCATTGCCTTTTGGCGTGGCCAATACCAGTTTGTAGCCTGCGTCTACCAATGCTTTTGCCGGCACACCAAACTCGTTAAGGTAATAGCCTGTAGGCTCTGTTTTGCCATCTGCAAGTTGCATTACATTTTCACTTGAAAGTAGTACAAGTATTTCGCCTTTACCGGCATTCGCAGCTTTAACGTCTGCCGCATAGGCCGACTGTGATAAACCCGCAATAATGGCGAGCGATAAAATTGATGATGCTGATTTCATGTGCAGCTCCTGTCGCATTAGAAAGTGCGTGTATCTTAGAGAGGTTGGCTTACATCGAGAAGTCAGATAAATTGTGATGAGTCATCAAAAATCTGATGGGTAGGGATTATGTCTTACTTAACACAGTTAAAAACCTTTGTAGAAGTTTATCGAAGCGGCAACATTACACGTGCTGCAGCTCGCCTTCATATGTCTCAGCCAGCGGTCACTTCTCACATACAAGCCATGGAGAATATTGTCGGTAAAGAGTTGTTCATAAGAAAAGCGAGAGGCGTTGAGCCAACGGCTATCGCTGATGACTTGGCGCTGCAAGTCGCCAGTCACATTGATACGTTAGAGCAGAAAGTGGCTTCTATTCGCAGTCGTGCTTCCACCGATCACGGCACGTTACACCTAGCGGGCCCTGCGGAGTATCTCAGTCTGGTGGCAGGTCCGGCACTCGCTAACTTGCTTCAGGCCGATAAAGTGAATTTAGTGATCCATACCGGCAACAAAAGTAATATTTATCATTTGTTGGAGAACGATGTAGCGGAACTTGCCATTACGGCCTCTGAGCCCACTGATGCGATGTATGAATATCAGAAGTTAGATAAAGAGCGTTTAATCTTAGTGATGAACCGTGTGCAGGGAAAGTTGCTGGGAGAAAGAGAAATATCGGCAGCGCTACTCAACCAACATAAAGTAGTGACGTATGATGAACAGTTACCGCTTGTTCGGCGATACTTTTCGGAGGTATTTAATGCCGCGTGTGAATCGCCTGTCGCGGCTGTTTGCCCCGATATAAGAGCAATAAGTAGTATTATCAAAGCGGGAATTGGTTATTCCGTTTTGCCTGACTACTTATGTAAAGAAGGTATTGCAAAAGGCGAATTGGTCGCGCTGGGCAAGCCAGGCCCAGAAAATGATGTTTATTTAGTGTGGAAAAAGGGAGCGCTTCGTCATCCTAGGGTCGACTTCGCCAAAGATGTCATAATGGCTTTTGCAAACATTAACTATCTTTCGACACTTCCTGATTGAAGCTAGACGCCTAAAAAGGGCGACGCATTTAGACAAGACGTCGCCAATTGTTCCTAGTTTAAATAACCAGGGCTTGTTGGTCTTTGCTGAATATTAAACAACAGCAGGACCTAAAATGTACCAACAACTTTTACCGTGCCATCAACTTTACCTTCATCCACAAAACCTATGGTATTGGGGTTGGTCGCGACAAGATTTAACATCTCATCCTCAGTTGCTATCATTTCAGGTGGTGTGCCTCTGCCAGTAAACACAAGCTTCGACCAGAATGCAGAGTATTGCGATTCAGATTTTCCAAGCACATTATTATTAAAAGCGTCTCTGATATTATTACCTTGTTCGAAGGTAAGGGGAATTGCGCGACTCCCATCGGGAAATGCTTTTACTTTTCCCAAATATATTTTCTTGACGGTATCGATATCGATCCCAGAATTGTTGTTGGCATTTATTATCACGGCTGTACCGGCATAAATCGGCGCAGACATTAAAAAGCACAGGGCTGCAACTATCTTCATTGATATTACCTTCGTTCTTAACTCGCTAACATCGAGGCAAGCATGCTAGTGGTTTGTACCCAAGGGCGACGCGCCCTCACGAAAGTATAACCGAGATTTACAATTTGTCGCATTTCGACAAAAGGTGAAATTTGAAGGATCCTAAAACATACAAAGAGAAATTATGGCAAAACCTAATGCAAAAGGGCCGGTCAGAACCGTGCAAATTTATTGCTCCAAGTGCAAATTCCAGCTATTTAAATATCGAAAAGGCGGCAAAGGCGCGTTGGTTAAATGCTTTAAAGAGAGAATAGTTGAGGACTTTACTCATGAAGAAGGAATATGTCCTTCTTGTGACGCACAGTTTGCAAGAAATGCCTTAATTCGAGGTGCACCGGCACTGAAAATTGTTGGCACAAAGGTGACCATGAAGTAGCACAGACTGATAATCGGTTGTTAATTGGACAACTTTTTTAAAATATAAACGTTTGGATAATTTGCTCTAACGTAATTTTTGCCTAAATTAATATAAAGGGATTACAGCCTCAAGCCGTTGTGCTGTTTGGTAAAAAATTTAAGGCTGAGGTTAGAAAGCGCAACGGAATGGCTTTGTATTAAACGTCTACACATCGAGATGATAAATGTCCATTCAAAGAAAGTTTCTATTTTCTATTTCTGCTGTTATCGCTTTGTTCGCTTTAATTGTTGCCGTGGCAACGGTTATCACCACTTCCTCAAATGTTTCAAACCTTGTTCAAGAGCAAAAGAAGAACACCGCCGATCGTTTAGTGAATATTCTTACTGTGACTGACTCTATCATGCTTGAACGCGTCAAAAGCAGTATGGCGTTGCTTAAGCAACGAGGTGAGGCAATCGGTGAACCCAATCAAACCGATATTGTTTCCGTTAAAAATACGCAGGCTCGGCAGCTAAGGTTGGGCAATGCGGAGCAAGCTAACACATTCGATTTGGTCGATAACCTGACAAGCGTAATGGGAGGCACCGCCACGCTTTTTAGTAAAACAGGAGACGACTATATTCGCGTGAGTACCAATGTCATTAAAAATGGCGAGAGGGCGATTGGCACTAAGTTGGCCCCTGATGGCAAGGCGATCAAAAAGATTAATCAGCAGGAAGCGTATTACGGTGCGGTTGATATTTTGGGTAGCCCTTATTTAACAGGTTACGAGCCAATGTTTAACAGCAGCGGTGACGTTGTGGGCATCTGGTATGTGGGATACTCAGCCGACCTTAACGTCTTAGAGCAAGCCATTAAGCAAAGTCACGTGCTAAAAGAAGGCTTTGTTGCCCTTCGTGATGCAAAAGGTAACATTCGCATGCATTCCGCACATGTGAATGATCGGCAGGTGGCCGACGCCCTTCAACCTAATGATGACTGGGTTGTAGAAGTGGTACCGTTTTCGCCTTGGGGGTACGATATTATATTAGTGGCGTCGACGTCAGAAAAATCGGCTATGGTTCGAAGCTCTGTGTTGGTTGTTGTACTTAAAATCGTATTGGCGAGCGTGGGAATTTTGATCACCATTTGGTTGCTCGTTAAGTATATTGTTGGCAAGCCACTTGAAGAATTCATTGGGGTAGTAAACAACTTGTCTTCTGGTGAGGGAGATTTAACGTTCCGTTTTCAGGCATCAAGAAGCGACGAGTTTGGCACCATGGCAAGAGCGTTTAATGGGCTTCTTAGCCAGTTACAAGACACGTTGCAGAGTGTGGACGAAGCCACCGACCACATGCTAGCAAAGTCAGAAAGGTTAAATGCAACAGCGTTGCAATCCAAAGATACCGTTTCACAACTTAGCCGAGAAACGGAGTCAATTAATAACGCCATTTCATTAATGCAGCAGAATGCACAAACTGTGTCGTCAACCATTCGCAGTTCAAGTGAAGCGGCACACGCTGCCGATCAAGATACGCGAAACAGCGTAAGCGTTCTGGCGCAAACCATTAAAGACATCCAGTCTCAGGCAAGCGATGTGGACGCGTCAGTACAGGTTATCACTGAGTTGGCTCAGGCAAGTGAAGAAATTAGCGGTGTAATGGAAGTTATCAGGAATATCGCAGAGCAAACGAATCTACTTGCGCTCAATGCAGCTATTGAAGCGGCTCGCGCTGGTGAGCAGGGACGTGGCTTTGCCGTTGTCGCTGACGAAGTCCGCTCGCTAGCAAGCAGAACGCAGTCTTCCACGGAAGAAATTCGCAATATGATTGAACGCCTTCAGCAAGGTAGCCGCGTGGCTTCTGAAAAAATGCAGCAAAATAAAGAAACCGCCTATAAAACCGTGGACACCACAAAACATGCTGGCGATTCGTTAAAGCAGGCGCTTGACGCTGTTGCACGCATCACAACGTTAAACCGAGACGCTGCCACAATGGCTGAAGGACAAACAGAGGTTGCTAACGATGTTAATAAAGGGGTAAGCAGTATTCAACAGGTGGGCAATGCCAATACTATCTATGCAAAAGAAGTGGTAGATAACTGTGAAGCCTTAGTTCAGCAAGTTAAGCAAATGCAAATGCAGTTGCGACGATACCATTTCTAGAGTTGCTGGCTTATTCAATCGACTTGGCTGTTAGCAGGCAGCGAAGCAGAAACAAGATAAATCGCCAGAGTCAATGTACGCTGAAATGCACAATTCTTGCGGTTGACATGAATAGTAACAATTTGAACCAATGCCAAAAGGGCTTTAGATTGCTAAGGCCCTTTTTGATATTTATTCTTACCCATGGATGAATATAGGGATTTTCCCATAACATGGATAAACCATAATGAAACAACTATCTACACTAGCTGGTGTGGTTGCGAGTGTTTTTGCATTCACATCGCTATCGACAACAGCAGTAGTGGCGCAAGAAGCGCAAACTGCATCTGCAGTCGTATCTCCCGCGAAAAAGACGCTTGCTGATGTTGAATACCGCTTACCGTCAACAATCGCTCCCACTTTTCAACGCATTCACTTAAATATAGACCCTGACAACCCTACATATTCTGGAAAAACGAATATTGATGTAACGGTTAAAACCCCAACTAAGAAAGTGGGCTTTTATCAGCAAGATTTGACCGTAACTTCTGCGCGTTTAGTGTCTGGAAGCAGCAGCTTTCCTCTAAATGTTACGATTGAAGAATACGACATCAATTGGGGCGAATCGCAAAATGAGATTGCGCCTGGGAAGTATACGTTAGAGATTACGTTTGAAGGGAAAGTGAACACGTCTTCAGATGGCATGTATCTGTCACGTTTTGAAGAGACCAACTATATATTTACCCAGTTTGAAGATATGCATGCGCGAAAAGCGTTTCCAAGTTTTGATGAGCCAAACTTCAAAATTCCTTATCAAATGACCATCAGTTCTCCTGAACATCAGGAAATAGTGGGTAATACACCTGTTGAAAAGGTGACAGTGGAAAACGGCATAAAAACCGTAGTGTTTGAAAAAACTAAGCCCATGCCGACTTATCTTATTGCCTATACCGTAGGGCCTTTTGATAGTGCTGAAATTTCTGGGCTGTCGGTGCCAGGAAAAATATACGTTCCAAAAGGGTATGCCGATAAAACCAAATTTGTTATCAAACACATCCCAGAAATCCTAGCCTCGCTAGAAGATTTTTTCGGTATCAAGTACCCCTATAAAAAAATGGATTTTGTTGCCGTACCCAACTTTACCCACGGTGCAATGGAAAACGTAGGTTTAATTACCTATCGCGATAGTTTGTTACTGCTAGAAGATAACCCAAGCGTCACAGAGCGTTCACGACCGCTAAATGTTATTGCGCATGAACTTGCTCATCAATGGTTTGGCAACTTGGTAACAATGGCGTGGTGGGATGACCTATGGCTGAACGAAGCGTTTGCGTCTTGGGCTGCAAGTCATACTATGAAAACCTTGTATCCAGAGTTGAACTACGCCGATCGCATAGTACAAGAGGGAGCATTTGGTGCAGATGCTAGTCCCACGGTGAAACCTGTCAAAAAAGTAGTGAAAAGTCAGCCAGATGTGATGGATGGGTTGGGCTTGAACTACTCAAAAGGTGAATCAATTTTACAAATGATTGAATCGCTAATTGGTACAGAAAAGTTTCGTGAAGGTGTTCAAAACTACATGAATACCCATGCTTGGGGTAATACCGTAGCAGATGATTTGTGGCGCGCCCTAGATGAAGTGTCTGATTTCAACTTAAGCGCCATGATGAAAGCTTACTTGGAACAGCCGGGCTACCCACTTATTCATATTTCAAAAGATGGCAAATTAACCCAGTCCCGTTTTCACCTTGCTGGCGCGACCGTGGAAGATAAGACATGGGCAGTTCCTTTAAAGCTGACTTATCAATCAAACGGAAAAATACTAAACGAAGTGGTTTTTATTGATAAAGAAACCACAGTTTTACCTCAGCTTGCTGAAGCAGACTGGGTGTTCCCTAATGACAATGCAACAGGTTACTTCCGTTGGTCAATTGAACCAGCTCAGCTAAACGCACTGCTAAACAACATTGATGCGCTAAATAAGCGTGAAAAGAAAAATGTGCTATACAACTACCAGGCGCTGTTAAACGCAGATCAAGTAGGTGTAGACAGTGTGATGAAGGTGCTTAATAGCTTGGCAAAAGATGATGACCCTGCGGTCATTCGTGCGGCTGTTGGGGTGTTAGCTGAGTTTAGTTATTTAGTAAATGAAGACAATAAAGCCGCATATGCAAAGCTTCTAAATCAAAATTATATGCCTTTGTTAAACAAACTTACCTTGTCTCAAAGTGAGCAGGATAACGCAGATGTCATTCGCCTGCGTAACCAGCTATTCAGCTTACTGGGTACTCATTCGAACAATGATCAACTTGTTGAACAAAGCGTTAAAATAGCGAAACAGTACCTTGCAGATACTAGCAGTGTTCCTTCCGGTATTGCCGGTACAGCAATTGAAATTGCTACGCGAAATAGTGAACAAGGCGAGCAGGGCACATGGTTTAATACAATTGTAGAGGCTTTTAAAAAAGCACAGTTGCCAAATGTGAAAAGCACGCTGGTGTATTCGATGTACTTTGAAGACAAAGCGACCGTCTTTAAAATGTTAGATTTAGCGCTTACCGATGATATTACGCCTGCAAATACCATGTATATGGTGGTGAGAGTGGCACGTAACTTAGACGATCATACGCTATTGTACGAGTGGCTTAGTAAGAATAAAGACGCGCTACTAGCAAAAATGCCTGATTACCATGTAAGCAGAATGCCGGAATTTGTTTCAACAACCTGTTCGGCTGAAAACTTAGAAATGGCCAATGCGTTCTACGCGCCAATTAGCGAGACCTATCAAGGAATGGCACGCGGTGTCGAAATTATGCAGGACGAGTCTCAACAGTGTATGCGGCTGAAATCTGCATTTCAGGCAGACTTTAACGCCTTCTTAAACGAGCAGTTATAGGCAACAACGAAAAGGCGTTTACCCAGCGCTTTTTGTCCTAAAGTTATAATTGAAAGAGCGTCCACTAGGCGCTCTTTTTTTGTTCATAAAACTGTAACATGCACCACGGCGAGTCACTAAAATATTTCAAAGCTGAAACATTTACGCATTGTGACAAATCAACTTTCCCTGTACCAAAGTTCAGCAGAGTTAATCAATAAGTAAGTTTATTTTAAACGTCTAAGTTTCTGATTTTTAAAGTTTGTGACGTTTATATTATTATTTTTATTAAGTGCTTGCTGTATATACGTATGTATAAGAATTTATACCTTCCTTATACAAAAAAGCGGAAAGCAAAATGATTCATGAGGGTAACACACAAAAGTATAAGCTGAGGAAATCAGCTAAGGTAGTCAACGCGTTGTTGGCGGGCGCATTGTCGTTAGGCGTTGTTTCTATTAATGCCTCTGCAGATACAGTATGGCAAGAGGACTTCGAAGCAAATGAACTGCAAGGCAAGGGCGCAACTGGCTCAGACCCAGCGGGAGCAATTGTTGACCTTGAAGGTGTTGATCGTTGGTCCGTAGACGTGTCAGCGAGTGAGCTAAGTGCCACTTCAGACTGGTTCCGTGTTGAAAGCGGCGCAATGCAAGCACGTGATACTGACGGTGAAGTAGTCTGGTTGAGCGAGTCTATCGATATATCTGGTGCCGGTGATATCACCATAAATGCCGTGCTTTCGCAAAGTGGAAATTTTGAGTCGACAGACTACATCGATGTATTTTACTCATTAGATGGTGGCGCATTCGAGCTTATTACGCTTTCAGAAGGGGCAACGAATACGGTACAGGAAGACTTTGGTTCTGCAACACTGACCGAAACGATAGGTAGCGGAAGCACTTTAGAACTGAAAGTAGCCATGGCTAACAACTCGGGTACCGAATATCTCAATTTAGACAGTATTTCAGTAAGTGGAAATGGAACTACCGATGGTGGGGATACTGGCGGTGACCCTGACAACGGCGGTGAACCTTCAAATGAACTTCTTTTCTTAAGTGGTACTTGTTTTAACTGCCCTGATTTGGAAGCAGTTAACCTAGCCAGCGACTTTGTTGCATCTGACTATTACGCAGCTCTCGACACAGCTATTGCAAACGGTGAAAGTGCGCAAACGTTAAAAGACACGGCGCATAACATCATTGAAAATGGTCATCGTACGCTTTCTTACTCAGAAGTGTGGACAGCACTCACTTACACTGATGAAGATCCTGCTAACACCGATAACGTTATCTTGTTCTACAAAGGCATATCACAAGGCAAGTTTACCAACGGTAGCGGTAGTCAAAGCACCAACCCAGACAATTGGAATCGCGAACATGTTTGGGCTAAGAGCCATGGTTTTCCTAGCTCAAGCCTAACGGCATACAGCGATATTCTGCACCTGCGTCCTACCGATATTTCTGTAAATAGCTCGCGCGGCAACTTAGATTTTGATTTTAGTGATAGCGCGCTTTCTGAAGCTCCGTTAAATCGAGTTGATGGTGACTCTTTTGAGCCACGTGACGCAGTTAAAGGTGATGTAGCACGCTCAATGCTATACATGGACGTGCGTTACGATGGCAATACAGCGGGTGATACCGAAGACGACTTAGTGTTAGTAAATCGCCTTACCTCTACTAGCGAATCCGCGTTTGGTAAGCTTTGCGTATTGCTTCAATGGCATGAAAGTGATCCAGTGGATGATTTCGAACGTCGTCGTAACGAGCGCGTTTATGAATTCCAAGGAAACCGAAATCCGTTTATTGACAAACCTGAACTTGCTTCACTTATCTTCAACGAGAGTTGTGATAGTACAGGTGGTGATACTGGCGGTGACACGGGTGGTGATACCGGCGGCGACACAGGTGGTGATACCGGCGGTGACACAACACCTTCTACCAGCAGTATTTACATTTCAGAATACATCGAAGGTGGCGGTTTCAATAAAGGTATAGAGCTTTTCAATAGCTCGACACAACCGGTAAGTCTAGCGGGTTATGAGTTAGTTTTACTCTCCAATGGTGAGACCGCAGATGCTGACCGTAAAGTGTTAGCACTTGAAGGCACAATCCCAGCAGGTGGCGTAGCAACATTCGCTCACGGAAGTGCAGATGCACTGTTAACTGCCGGCTCAACGATTAGCAGCTTCGTGATTAATTTCAATGGCGATGACTACATTGAGCTCGTCGCTAACGGTCAGGTTGTTGATGCTCTAGGTACGTACGGCGTTAAAACTAACTGGGGTAAAGACGTTACTTTGGTACGCAAGAGTTCAGTAACAGCAGGCAATCCTAACCGCAACCCAGCGTTTACCCTTGAAGAATGGGATAGCCTACCAAAAGATACGCTTAACAATTTTGGTTCGCATAATGGATCTGTTAGCGAGCCTACGGATCCAACTGACCCGACCGACCCAACTGATCCTACAGACCCAGTTGGTGAAGTAGTCTTAATTAGCGCTATTCAAGGTGAAGGCGATACCTCGCCACTTACAGGCAATGACGTTGTTATTGAGGCAGTAGTGACTAAAGTTGTGCCGGAAATGAACGGATTCTTTATTCAAGAAGAAGCCGCCGACTCTGATGGCAATGCTGCGACGTCTGAAGGTGTATTTGCCTACTCGACAACCTTCACTGAATACCCATCTGTTGGTGATGCTGTGCGTGTTAGCGGTGCAGTGGCTGAATACAATGGCATTACAGAAATTGTACTAAGCGCCAATGCTGAAACGCTAGGTGCAGGTGGTGATATACTAACGACAAGCATTGAAATGCCATTTGACGAGAGCGTTAACCTAGAGTCACTTGAAGGTATGCAGGTTCAATTCCAGCAAACTTTGAACGTGACAGACGTTTACAATCTTGGTCGATATGGGCAATTCAACGTGTCATCAGGCCGCCTGATGATTCCTACAAACCAATATGCCGCGGGTTCAAGTGAAGCTATTGCCTTGGCTGAAGCGAATGCACGCAACACATTGTTGGTTGATGATGGCTCAAGCGCACAAAATGCTGACGATATTCCTTTCCCAGTTGGAGGTTTATCTCATGCGAATCCTCTGCGTTTAGGCGACAGTGTAGAAGGCCTGGAAGGTGTAATGCACTACGCATTTGGTGCTTATAACTTAATTCCAGTTGGCGCTCTTCAAACTGTACGCACAAACCCAAGAACAGATGTGCCCCAGTTAGACGTACAAGGCGATGTCAAAGTGGCTAGCTTTAACGTGCTTAACTACTTTAATGGTCCGAACTTCCCTACCTCTCGTGGTGCAGACTCAGAAGATGAATTTGCCCGCCAGCAAGCGAAGACAGTAGCAGCCATCGTTGCGATGGACGCAGATGTACTTGGCTTAGTAGAAATCGAAAACGATGGATACGGGAGTGATTCTGCCATTGCTTCTCTTGTAAATAGCGTAAATGCTGAACTTGGTAGTGACGTGTATAGCTATGTAGCACTTGAATCATTACTTGGTGGTGATGAAATTGCGGTAGGTATTATTTATAAGCCTGCAACGGTTACACCACAAGGCGCAGCGGTTACTTCCTCTGAAGCTCCTTTTGACTACGGTAACCGCCAGCCGCTGTTACAAACCTTTAGCGTAAATAGTAACAGCGAAGCGTTTACGCTCGCGGTAAATCATTTCAAATCAAAAGGAAGCTGTGGCAGTGCAACAGGTAATGATGCTGATTTGGGTGATGGACAAGGCTGCTGGAACGAGCTACGTACCCAAGCTGCGTTAGGGCTGACAGCGCTTGTGCAAAACAGTGAAGGTTTGTCTGACCGAGTTATCGTAATGGGTGACCTAAATGCTTATGCGAAAGAAGATCCAATTCTTGCTCTCGAAGACGCCGGTTACAGCAACTTGGTGAACCTCTTCCACGGCGAAAGTGCTTATTCTTATAGCTTCGGCGGCGAAATAGGTTACTTAGATCACGCGCTATCAAGCTCAACTTTGACTGAGTATGTGGCAGACGCAACGGTTTGGCATATCAATGCTGATGAGCCTCGTGTCTTCGACTACAACGTTGAATATAAGTCAGAAACACAGCTTTCTAGCTATTACGGGGCTGATGCTTATCGTTCATCAGATCACGATCCAGTAATTGTTGTGCTGGATTTCCCTGAAACGAGTGAGCCGGAGCCAGTAATTGGTGATTTTGATGGCGATAGTGACATAGACAACACCGATATTGTGGCGTTCTACACCTTGCTTCTGCAACGTCAAGCGACGGTTGAAGAGCACGACTTTAACAATGACGGCAGATTAAATATCTACGATTTATACGCGTTAATGTCTATGTGTACACGTACCGCATGTGCAGTTCAGTAGTTGGAAAGAAAATGAAAAAAATTATTTTAATGGTATTGGCAATTGCTACTTTTAATGCAAATGCCGCAATGATTGAAATCTCTACGGATAAATCAATTTATCAAGTAGGAGAAACTATCACGGCGACGGTAAGCTTTTCTAACGAAGATGCTTTCCTTGACAGAACGTTAATTGTTCAAACATTTGACGTCTACAATACGGTAATTGGTTTTGACGCAACAGTTATAAATTTTGTAGATGCCTCAACATTAAACCCTTTTGGTGCGATTAATACCTTAGGAGATCCCATTTCCGAGTTATTCCTTCCACTGACATATTTTGGGGGCGTGCTAGAAATAGGATCTTCAATCGTAGATCATTTTGGAGGAATCGACTTTATTTATCAGTCGACAACTCCTGTAATAGACTTGTTTAGCTTAAAGTTTGTTGCACAGGCTGCGGGAACTTCAGCGTTGAATGGCTTAGAAGGTAGCATCAATTTTGGAGGGGTCTTTTTAGGCGGTGATAATAAAGAAATTGAAATTAACAGCGCAAACTTCACCATTGCAGAAGTACCTGCACCAGGTACCTTCGCGCTATCGCTTCTGGCTTTAGGTGGTATGTTTTTCGCTCGCAAACGTGTGAAGTCATAAACCTTAATGGCTAAAAGTTTAAGCCCAGCCACGTGCTGGGCTTTTTTATTTCTATTGCTATTTACATACGGCTTTAAATAAACCACACTGAATAAAAATACAATAAGTGTGCACCATGTTAGAAACCATTTCTTTTTCTCAACGCCAACGACTGGCGTATATCGATTTCTGCCTTTTGTTTAAAGGGGCTATTCATCGCCAAGACTTAATAAATCGTTTTGAAGTGGGGCTATCGGCTGGTTCTCGTGACTTTACGCTATACAAAGAGCTCGCCCCTGATAACTTAGTCTACGATCCAAGGGAAAAACGTTACTTTCAAACAGAAAACTTTATTCCAGTTTTTGAACACGATGCAAAGCGAACCCTTGTGAAACTTGCCAACGACATATCAGATGGATTCGATGCGATCGGTGACATACATTTCCCTGTTGAAAGTGCATCTTCACTTAATGTTCCTGATATCTTTGTGGTGGCGAAAGTGGTACAAGCCATCGTGAACAAAAAGGCGATGAGCGTAATCTATACGTCGCTTTCAAGCGGCAGTGGTGCAAGAGAGTTAGTGCCTCATAGTATTGTTGATAATGGTCAACGCTGGCATGTTCGCGCATTCGACAGAAAATCACAAAGTTTCAGAGATTTTGTGCTAACTCGAATTAGTAAGGTAACGGTTAAAGCAGAACCTGAAACCCATGAATGCATAGATTGTGATGAAGAGTGGGGAAGACTTATCTCACTTGAAATTGTGCCGCATCCTAAGAATATTAAATATGCCACCGCAATAGAGCTTGATTACGCCATGGAAGAAGGCGTGCTTACATTGGAAGTACGGGCTGCCATGGCGGGGTATCTGCTTAGACGTTGGAATGTTGATTGTACAAAACATGCAAGCTTACGTACCGGAGAGTATCAACTTTGGCTTAGGAATCAGCAGAGCCTTGCGAATACCGACAATTTAGCCATCGCGCCAGGGTACATTGCAGAGCAAGAACCCTATACCGTATAAAATGTGGAAGTGGCCTGCCAAACAGCACCTTGTTGAGTGTTAGTACATGCAGCTAACCGATATATTTCTTGATACAAACCAGCAGCGTGTCTTTGTCTAAAGGCTTGGCTAAAAAGTCAGTCATGCCGGCAGCCAAGCACTCTTCTTTGTCTTCTGCGAAGGCGTTTGCAGTGAGCGCAACAATTGGTGTGTCAACCTCCAGTGCCTTGCGTAATATTGTTGATGCCTCAATTCCTCCCATGACGGGCATATTGCAGTCCATCAAAATAAGGTCGAATTGATGTCGCTTGCCCACGTCTACGGCATCTTTTCCGTTCTTAACATGCAGGAACTTATAGCCTTCTGACTGCAATATAGTCTTCACGATTTCGGCATTGATTTCGTTGTCTTCAGCTAGCAGTATGCGTTTCTTCTTATTGCCTTCTTTAACATCATTATGAGATACGGGTTTTGTCTCAATTAACCTTCCTAAATCATGCTCAAGTTCTCGACGATTAATGGGCTTAGCATGCGTACGCCAGATAAGTTCAGAAACATCATTTTCATCTTCTAGTCGTTCCAGTTCAGCAGAGATAAGAATGATTTTAGGAAATTTATCTGGGTTCATAGCCTTCAACTGTTCTAGCAAATCGACCCCGCTCATCTCTGGCATAGACAAATCAAGAATAATAACGTCGAAAGCCAGTGGGCTGTCTGATAGGTAGGCTTTTGCACTATCATAACTTTGGGGCACAATCGACATGGAGGTAACGACATGCTCAAAATATTCGCGGCTGGTTTGTAAGTCATCAACTATCGCACAGCGCAAATTAGCACTGGGTTCAACGTTAATGTCAGGCAGCTGAGATTCTTCCGCTGCCATAGTAAAACTGAAGGTGCTTCCTTGGCCTACAAATGAGGTTACATTGATGTCGCCGAGCATGAGTTTCGCCAACTGCTTCGCAATACTTAACCCTAGCCCTGTGCCCCCGTACTCACGGGTGGTGGATTGGTCGGCCTGCTCAAATTTCTTAAAGATATTATCAAGCTTAGATGACTCGATACCAATGCCGGTATCAATAACATCGAAGCTTAAATAATTGCCGTTTGGGCGTTTGGTATAGGTGACTTTTAACGTGACAGAACCTTGTTCAGTAAACTTAATTGCATTACTTAACAAGTTGTGCAGAATTTGCGAAATACGAGTGATATCGCCTTTAATGACGTGAGGTAAGTCAGGGTCTTTTAAGTAATGAAATTCAAGACCTTTTCTTTGGCAGTAAACCCGCTGTAACGACACCACATCGTCCAAGACTTGTAATAAGTCGACTGGCGCCTGTTCAATTTTGATTTTGCCTGCTTCAATTTTTGATATATCGAGAATATCGTTGACTAACACAAGGAGTTGCCTACCAGCAGTTTTGGCTTTTTTAAGGTAGATGTTGCTTTTGTCAGGGTTGTCTATGGCCAACTCGATCATGCCAAACAGGCCGTTCATTGGTGTGCGAAGTTCGTGACTCATGCTTGAAAGAAACTCTGATTTTGCTTTGCTTGCTCTACGAGCCTCATCAGCCGAACTTTCCGCTTGCTCTTTCAAGCTCGTTAGTTTGGCAAATGACCGTTTAACGGTGCGCTCCATAGGGGAAAAGATGAATGCTGCCTCGATACATAATAGAGCGAGTGTGGCTAGCCATAAGTAAACTTCAATCGAAAGAACCACATCTACTCTAGCAGTGGCGTCTTGCTCGAACCGCGCGACGACATAATCAAGCTGTTGTAATAGCGATGTCAGCGCTTGAATATCTAAAAGCGTAGTGGGCTGACACTGTGCTGCATCTAAAATTTGATCGGCGCTTTTTATGTATCGGTTTACTTTGTTGTCGAGCTGGCCTTCGTTAAAGTAAGTATTAGAGATAGAGGAGGGAAGGTTATCGAGTGACACAAGCTGTTGATGATTTTGTTTGAAACGTGCTAACGATTGCGCCAAATACCTTTGCTCTTCACTGTCGTCGCAAATGTTTGGTGTAGAGGTGAGCAACGCAATACGCTGTGAAAGCATGCGTTGCTGACCCGCGATATTGATAATTTCAGCATCTTTCTTCTGATCACTGATTAATTCATAAAGAACAATAAAAGAAAGAGTGACGAGTGTAGCGGTTAGCAATAACGCAACGATATAACGAACACGTATAGACATAAGGGTAGTAGTGGCACAGTGATAACTAAAAGATAATAGATACCAAGTGGTTACGCAATGTGCCGAGCAAATTACTTACGCTAATGTTGCACTATTTAATATCGTTCGGGATGTTATTAGGCACCCAGCCTCGCAATACCGCCTCTTTAGTGTAAAAAGCCGCGTTTTTATCATTAAGAAAATGAGAGTTTATTGCTGGTGAGGAGACTGCTTTAGGTGCACCTTCTCCATGAGATTGGTACTCGGAAAATCTTGCTTCTGTGTGGGGATTAAATGGTCTCTTTGTACCTGATGGCGTAGTTCCACCCATAGTAGTCCAGCGCTTTTGGATGATATGACCTGCCATATAGGTGTTGATAAACGTGGTTTTACCTACAGCGTAAGGGTTTGCATATCGGCCATCTGAAAAGGTGGTTGTAGGATGCCAAGGCCTTCCCAGTGCCACGCTTTCATTTGGAACGCCGTGTTCTCTTTCAAGCCTACAGTTATTGAACGTTAACCCATAAGGACGCTGTAAATGAGTGCTTGGGGCGGTAATGTAGCCTGTTAGTCCTTCGCTATCACCGCCAGAATAACGTTTACGGGAAACAATAGAAACGCTTTCAAAAAACGCGGTGCCCTCACCAAAAATAAAGTCAATATGTCCTGCTATTGTTCCGCCTTCAATCAGAGCGCGGTCACCTTTTAAATAGAGGGTATCTTGGTAACCCCAGAGTGCGACATTTTTAAGGTAAGTGCGATCTGAGTTCACATCGGTTTTAAGCGCTACTGCCTGCGTACCTGATAATCGAGTAGGGTCGTCTTTTGCTTTGACCTCGTTACCGGGATAATCAAAATCATTGGTGATAGTGATATTTTCCAGAGTGATATTATCACCTAAAATCTCCACAGTGGCAGTGCGACGAGTTCCCCATTTTTCTTGAGAATTCTCTGCGACTTGTTGACCTGCATATCGATTGAAAACGATAGTCGTTGTTTCTTGCGACTGGCCCACAAAGTGAACATTATCAACGTTTATGACGACACGCTCTCGATAAACGCCTTCGTTAATAAAGACGGTCCATACTTTATCTTTTTGTGGCTTGTGAGACGCGATATAAGTAACAGCTTGGGACACAGAGTTAAAATGAGGTAAAGCGTCCTTACTTACGTCACTGTCATGTGATTTAGCTACCACTACATCCGTCGTTGCTGGCATTGCCGCGCTTAATCCACTGAAAAGTATACCTGCCAGCAACACAAAGGCTAAACTAAGACTGACACGTGCTTTATTAAATTCCATAGTATTTATTCTTCTACAGCCCGTGCTTGTTAAATGGTTGGCTATTAATAAACACATTGTTTATTGAAAGATGCGCTACGTTTTCGATAACGGCATCTTTAAGCGCACGTTTTATCGTTATGTTATTCAACGTCAACCCAGAAATAGGCGTATGGTCATACCCGCGAAGCACAAAGGCCCGGTTAGCTGACGCAACGTTCAAGTTCTCTATAGTGATATCTTCCAGTAGTGGAGGGAAGTTACCGGCATCACCTTCTTCGTAGAAGAAATTCACGACAACAGCGTCTTTCACCGTCCCAATATCGATATTGCGATAGTTTAGATTTTTTAGGTGGCCACCCCGAATACTGTTGGTTTTAATTCTAATGCCGCGGTCTAAATCAGGGCTACTCATGGTGCAATGCTGAGCATAGAGATTCTCTACACCGCCGGATATTTCACTGCCGATTACAACACCGCCATGGCCAGCCTTCATCTCGCAATGTTCTATGACGATATTACTGCAGGGAACATTGACCCTTCTGCCGTCTGCATTGCGTCCAGATTTAATGGCAATGCAATCGTCCCCTGTATCAAATGTACAGTTAGAGATAAGAACGTTCGTGCAGCTTTCAGGGTCGCACCCGTCCGAATTTGGGCCGAAACTTTTACAGTACACGTCGTTAACGGTGACGTTCTTGCAAAGCACAGGGTTAACTAACCAAAATGGAGAGCGCAGGATGGTAACACCCTCGATAAGTACATTTTCACAGCGGTAAGGTTGTATAAACGGAGGGCGCAGGTAATTATTTTCAAAAACGCGGTCACTAACGGGTGTCCCGTTTTCTACCATTTCTTGCAGCGGGTCTCTGGTATATTTTTGGTTCTCAACCGGATCGTCACCCCATGTTGAAGCCTTCCACTTACCTTTCCATGGCCACCAGTTGTCTTTCGCAGCGCTACCGTCAAGCGTACCTTTGCCGGTGATTGCGATATTACTTTGCTCAAAAGCATAAATAAGAGGGGAGTAACCCATTAACTCCATACCTTCCCAGCGAGTAAAAACATATGGTTTGTAATCATCAGGATTGGTAGAAAATCGAATTGTTGCGCCTGCCTCAATATGCAAGTTTATATTCGACTGTAAGTGAATTGGGCCGCTGCATAGCCAGTCGCCTTTTGGCACAACCACTTTGCCACCACCTTGGCGTGCGACTTGGTCGATAGCTGCATGTAACGCTTGCTTAAAGTCACTGCCATTTTCATTTAAAAAGTCGGTAACATTAGCTTCGCGCTTTGCAAAGGTGGGGCGCTTTATCATCCCTTTAATAAGGTTTGCTTCGGCGTCCCACTGGCGTTGAGTCCTTCCCGTTTCGGTCACATTTGCACATCCGGATAGGAATGTAGGAACACCTACAGCCATCCCAGAAGCTGCAACAGTGGTGGCGAGACCAGACTTTAAGAAGTGACGTCTGGCATTCGGTGAGTTAGGTCGGACCATCATATACCCCTTTTATTTACAATTTAGCGCTTTTTACTTATTCAAATAATGTGCAGCCAGAATGAATGGGCCTACACCTTTCGCGTCGTTTGCTCTGATTGGCTCACTCATGTAGTAGTCGAATGAACCATCTCTATATGGATTTCCACCAAGACCAGCAACAGCGCAAACTTGCTCAAGGCTGATAACGTTAGTATCTGGATTAACCGAAATCATTTGATCAAGGAGTCCAGCAAACCCTTTTTCTGCGTGAGCTTTGTATTCATCAGGAAGAAACTTAAGGCTTGCACCTTTAGCCATAGCGTAGGTCAACATTGCTGTACCTGATGCTTCAAGGTAGTTTCCTTCACGGCTTCCCAAGTCAGTAACCTGATACCAGGTGCCTGAATTATGTTGATAGGTAAGCGTAGCGTCGATAAACGCTTTAAAGCGCGCTTTTAGCCACGGTGTTTTTGGATGTTCGGCAGGAACAACTTCTAGCACATCCACCATTGCCATAGCATACCAACCTAGCGAACGTGACCAGTGATGTTGAGAAAGACCTGTTTCTTTATCAGCCCACTTTTGCTTTTTAGATGCGTCCCAGCCATGTAAGGGGAGGCCTGTTTTTTCGTCGTAAAGGTGCTCTTCAATGAGTTCAAATTGCAAAAATACGTCGTCTAGCTCTTTCATATCGCCGTACTTAACAATGTATTCAGCGTAGAAGGGGGCCCCCATGTATAGGCCATCAAGCCACATTTGGTCTGGATAGCGTTTCTTATGCCAAAAGCCACCTTGCTCGGTACGTGGGTGAGTAGTAAGCTGCGTTCTAAGTAGGTCAGCGGCTTTTTTGTATTTAGGGTTGCCGGTTTCTTCATAGAGGAAAAACAGCACTTTACCAGGGTTAACCATATCAATATTAAACTTATTGATATCATAGGTTTTGATACTTCCGTCTTGTTGAACCAACATGTCGTAGTAACCTTTTACATAAGACAGGAGACGGGGATCTTTAGTATCTTGATAGACTTCTGTTATGGCAAGGAGGTTGAGACCGTGAACGTAATCCCATTGTGGCTTCTCATCCCAATCGATTTGCCAAGCTTCTGGGAAACGCACCATCTCAGACTCTATCATTCTCATAGACCATGATTGTGTGTTGTCGAGAGGCATTTGTACCCAATCATTTGCATTAGCAGCGGAAGAAACAAACGCCGTGCAAGCTACAACGGAAGCTGCGCGTAGAATACCTTTTAGCATAACAAACCCTTATTTTTATAACATTGTAAATACACTCTGTGCTACCGGTAGCATAATGGTTTTTATTTGCTCATATGTCAACGGAATTATTTACATTTTTTAACTTTTATTTTACGCATTTAAAAAGTGTTCAATGTGACGTAAATAACTGTATTTAAATGTTTTAATTAAAGCGCTTATCCTGCTTTGGTAAGTTTCTATAGTCTCTTCTTTTTTTAACATTGCATATCAAATTTCTACTTATTGTAAATTTTTTCAACAAAATTGTTGCCACCGGTAGCATAACTGTTTAGGATGTAAATCAAATGTAAAGCTTGAGTGTTGTTTTCGAGGTTTACATTATTGCCGAAGAGAAGTTTTGCGTTAATTAGAAAACATAGCTGTACCCTGCAACTCTTCTCGTTCAAGGTTTTGGTGGTTTACGAGACCACTATAGAGAATGAATTAGAATTGACGCGTTTTCGCTTCCTTAACAGCCAAGACGTGCTATCGGATAAATGTAAAGCATTGACGGTATTAATCACCAAAATGTTATCCGGTGGCATAAAGGGAAGTGAAATGGTTAAATACGATAAATGTTGAATTTGTGTAAATTTGAATAGTTCACACACGTTTCAAAAGCATCTTCACCTTTTGTCAGTATGCGCGTCTCTTATAAATATAAAAACCGGAGAAACAACAATGTTACCAAAGAAAAAGCAACTCGCTGTTCTTGTTACGCTAGCGTTGTCAGGCGCACATATTCATGCGCAAGAAGCCACAGACGAACAAGCCAGTGAAACCGAAGCGCAAAATATGGAAGTCATTGAAGTATCAGGCTTTCGTGGATCACTTAATAAATCACTGATGGAAAAGCGAACATCAGTTAACAGTAAAGAATCAATTGTTGCGCAAGACATTGGTAAATTCCCGGACTTAAATATTGCTGAGTCAATTCAACGTGTACCCGGCGTAGCCATTTCTCGTGAAGGTGGAGAAGGGCGCCAAATTACTTTGCGTGGTTTGAGCCCTTCATTTACCCGCACAACACTTAATGGCATGGAAGTGCCAGCAAGTACAGATGGCACTGACTCAGGTGGCGGTGTAAACGGTGGACGTGGCTTTGACTTTAACATTTTCGCTTCTGAATTGTTCAACCGCGTAGATATTCAAAAATCTCCTACCGCCTCTATGGAAGAAGGCGGCATTGCAGGTACGGTTGATCTGTACTCGGCAAAGCCGTTTGATTACGACGGTTTTAAATTCGTTTCATCTCTTCAAGGCGGCTATAACAGCATTACAGAAGAGACCGATCCTCGCGCCGCTTTCATGATCAGCAACCGTTTCGCTGACGACAAAGTCGGTGTGCTTTTCTCGGCAGCGTTCTCAGAGCGTACAGTAAGACAGGAAGGTTTTGGTACAGTTCGTTGGACTACTCCAGTTCGTGATGGTGGTGGCATCTTTGGCGATACATCAAACACGGTTGTTAACGGCACACCTGACGTAGATGATTGCCAGTATGAAGGTGAGTCGGTAGACCCGATTAATTGTTTATGGACTCCTCGTTTACCTAGACCTGACTACTTTGGTAATGATCAAGAGCGTGTAGGCTTCACCGGTTCAATTCAGTGGGCTGCAACAGATAATTTCACACTTACGTTAGACGGTTTAGTGTCCAAGCTTGATAACACCCGTACCATGTATAACTTCTTCCACATGTTCAGAAGTACATTCGAAGAAATTACACCTACCTCCATTACTGTCCATCCTAATGGTCAACAGGTGCTGGCTGGTACGTACGACGGTATCAAATCGCGTATTGAAAGCCGTTTACAAGAATCAACCACTGACTTTAGCCAATTTGTAATTTCTGGCGAGTGGTTTATTGGTGAAAACCTTAAACTTGATATGATGGCCGGTACAGCAGAGTCTGACGCTCGTTCAGAGCAATATCGTTACAATATGACGCTGCTGGAAGAAACCAGCTACGGCTTTGACTTTAGCAATAACAGCAACGCGCCAGAAGTGACTTACGGTTACGATGTAAACGATGCAAGCAACTATAATCTAAGCGATGGCCGATTACGTGCTACTGATGTATTGCGTGAAAACGACACGGTCAAATTTGATGCGACATACTTAGGTGATGAAGTCACTATTAAGGCTGGCTTTGCCTACAATGACCGTGTTGTAACCTACAGTGAAGAACAAATAAATGGCTTCCCAGATCAAGACTCGGCAGTAGGTTTTGCTGAAATTATGCCGGTAGACGATTTCGGAAGTGGTTTTGATGGCCCTCTTGACCCGTTCCTTGTTGCCGACTTTGACGCCATTAATAGCCAATTGTTAGATGTTGTTTGGACACCGCGTTCTGCACAAAGCTGGCAAGTAGGCGAAGAAACATCAGCTATGTACCTTGAGCTTGATACGAGCTATGAGATTGCCGACATGTTACTTCGCGCTAATTACGGTGTGCGTTATGTGAAAACAACCACAACCTCTGAAGGCTTTATTCAAGGCGAAACGGTACAAATCGAAAACGAGTACAATAACTTTTTACCAGCAGTTAACTTAGCACTTGAAGCAACTGATGACGTAGTTGTTCGTCTTGGCTTAACACAGTCTATGACTCGCCCAAGCCTGAACTCATTAAACCCTGGTAACCCAAGCTTTGATTATATTAACGGCTCTGTGAGCGTGGGGAACCCATTCCTTGATCCGTTTACGTCGAACAACGTTGACTTTGGTGTTGAATGGTACTTCGATGACGAAGCGCTACTAGCAGCAACAGTGTTCTACAAAGACATTGATAACTGGATTGTTCGCGCATCAGAAGAGCGTTTAGTCGACAGTGCTTACTACGACTTTATCGACAACGATGCACAGTTTGACCCTGTAATTGCGCTAGACCCTCGCACTATTCCATACGAGCATAGCAGTCCAATTAACGCTGAAGACAGAAGTGTAAGCGGTTATGAGTTAATTTATCAGCAGCCGCTAAGTTTCTTACCAGGACTGTTCGAAAACATGGGTATCGTGTCGAACTACACTCACGTAAACGCTGACGACATCGAAGGTATGAGTGAAACATCGTACAACTTCACGGTGTATTACGAAACAGACCAATACGGTGCGCGTGTGTCAGTTAACAAACGCGACGATTACCTGACAGACTTTACTGGCAGCAATGGTAACGTTGCCCACGGTACGACAGGACCTACGCAGGTGGATTTCTCGTCATTTTATAACGTAAACGACGAGCTAACGTTGACCTTTGAAGTAATTAACCTTACCGATGAGTACGAGCGCTTGTTTACCACGGGTGATGGCTCTTTGAACTTGGTACGTGAGTACAACCACACGGGCCGTCAGTTCTTCTTGGGCGCTCGTTATACTATGTAAAAAAACAGGCCGGCCAATTATGCTGGCCGGCCTGAGATAATAATTAAATGTTGTGTTCCGTGAAGACGGGTGTGTTTGGCCATCGTAATGATGGCCTTTTTTATGTGCAAAAAGTGTAGGCCGGGAGGAGTTCAGCACTCCTGTATCTCACTTTTTAAGCAATTTGCGTCGCAACAATAGAAATATTGAGAAGGAGAAAAGGTGTGAAAAATTCAAGTAAACCCACCACAGGGAAAATATTCACCGCGCTGCGCTACAGTCTTGCAAGCGTTTTTGTTGTATCGAGTACTTTTGCAGTGGCAGACCAGCAAGGCACGAGTACACTTCACATTAGTTACGCGGCGCAATCTAGCGCTTATGCACTTACCAGCTCGGGTTCCCAAAGTGCTTCAATCCAAAGTGCTACTAATAAAGGCAGTGAAGAGGCTGTAAAAGCTCCACCCTACAAAAAGCCAGTTACCCTACATTTGGTCGGCGACTCAACCATGTCAGACAAGCCTATGTTGTCATATCCAGAACGTGGGTGGGGGCAATTGCTTCCTGAATTCATGCTGCCCAATCTTAATATTAAAAACCACGCGGCTAACGGCAGAAGCACAAAGCGATTTGTAGATGAGGGACGCTGGCAACTTCTGTTATCCGATCTGTCTGAAGGTGATTTTGTGGCTATTCAGTTTGGTCATAACGATCAAAAACAGTCGGATCCTGCTCGCTATGCCGACCCGGAAAATGCTTATCCAGCTTACTTGAATCAGTTTGTTCAGGATGTTGAAGCAAAAGGGGCATCAGTGATTATCGCAAGTAGTATTTGCCGGCGTCATTTCACTGAGGAAGGTGTGTTAAAACGGACGTTGCTGGCGTATGCCGATGCAGCGAAGAAAGTGGCAGCACAAAATAACGTGCCATTTATTCCTATGAACGCTTTAACTTGCGATTTTCTCGCTCAGGTAGGCGAGCCTAACAGCAACCATTACTTCATTAAAGTGCCCGCCGACCTTTATGCGCGCTACCCCGAAGGCAAAACGGACGACACTCACTTGAACGTTGTGGGCGCGGCGAAAATGGCGCAAATATTCGTGCGAGAGCTAAAAGCGACAGCGCACCCACTGGCAAAATACGTATATCGAGACACGTTGTAAGCTCACACAAAAATGAAGTGGCGCGTTATTGCGGGCGTGCCGCGTTTTTTAGTGGGGGAGCGCCTTTATCTTAATTAGCGTGCTTGCTTATGGTTACGATGGCAGGAAATAGAAGAGAAAAGAAAGAGGAATGTCACATACCGACTATAGCGACGGTATGTGATTAGTGAAGGCATCACCTGATATAATGGCACCGGGGTAGGTAATCACAGTCGCTGCCACTTTTGCCCCATAGCTCGCGCTCTCGACAGGCTTTCTACCTGCAAGTCGAGCGGCCATATAACCGCCATTAAATGCATCGCCAGCAGCCGTTGTATCAACCACCTGTTCAACACGCTCAACAGGCACAATACATTGTTCTTGTTGACGGAGTATATGAACGCCAACCGCTCCGTTTTTCATAACGATTTCTTCAATCTGTTTGTCGGCTAAATAGCTAAATATTTCATCAGCATTGGTGTGGCCAAACAGCATTAAATGGTCGTCTGCACCTGGGAACGCCAAGTCTGCTTCAGCATATGCCTTACCCGTCCAGTATTTGGCATCTTCTTGAGATGACCAAAGGCGAGCTCGATAATTAGGATCAAAGGCAATCTTACTTCCTTTGTCCTTGAGGGACGAAATTAGTTCGAAAAGTGTAGCGCGCTGTTCGTCATCTAAAATGGCAATAGAGATACCGCTCAAATAAAACCAATCACAAGCAAATTCAGCGCCCTTCATAATGTTGAGCGTCTGTGTTGCTGCAGATTGGTTACGCCAATATGCAAAGGTTCTTTCACCTTCGTTGTCGTTGCGGATCATATACAGGCCAAGGTTACGCGACGACGAGCGAAACACTAAATCAGTGTTAATTTCGTGCTCACCCATTTTAAACAGCAGCTCATCGCTTAAAAAGTCTGCGCCTATAGCCGTTAAGTAACTAATGGAAGATGAAGGCAAGCAGCGTTTTAAATAAACCGCAGTGTTGTACGTGTCGCCAGCAAAGCTTTTCGCCATCAGATTATTATCTGTGTTTTCATCGCGCGTACTAACTGATGACTCACGCTGAGTGCTTCGAAGCTCTACCATGCACTCGCCAAAAATAACCATTCTTTGGTTGGTATCAACTATGCTCATGCCGCAGCCTCATCAAACAATGTTAGGCTTTGTTGACATGCCAAAGTTATAGCTTGCCAATTTTTTGCTTCAATGGCTGCCTTTGGCATCATCCATGTACCGCCTACTGCTCGAACATTGCCAAGCGAGAGATACTCATTCGCGTTGTCGCCATTAATGCCGCCGGTAGGGCAGAAGCAAACATCGCTGAATACGCTTGAAATCGCTTTAAGAAAAGGTGTACCGCCGCTAAGACTCGCAGGAAAGAACTTCATTTCGCGAATGCCTTTTTGGTGCGCCAAAAGAATATCGGCAGGCGTAGCGACGCCCGGCAAAAAGGGTGCATTTGAAGCAATCAGTGTATCGAGCAATGTCTCTGAGCTTGTGGGCGTTATCAAAAATTGCGCGCCTGCATCCAACGCTTCAAATACGTGGTTGCGATTTAACAATGTGCCCATACCCACAACGAGTTCAGGAAACTGTTTTCTAATGGCTGACAGGGCTTCAAATGCTGCGTCGCTGCGTTTCACTACTTCTATGTTGCACAGGCCGCTATTTGCAATTGCTTCTGCTAGGTGAAGCCCGTCGTCAACAGATTTAGGCTGAATAATAGGGAGTAATGGGGCGCCTTTAAGCATGGAAAAGGTACTTTTCATCACGCGGTTCCTTTTAGTGAATCTAGCGAACTTTCTGTTAACGTAGTGGGAGCAGAAACTTGCTGACCTTCGTTGCTGTTTTCGCGCGATAAAATGTTAAGCAGCTGATTAACTTTTTCGAGCACTTTTTCTTTGAACGTAGTGTTTACCGACAGTTCGGCGAACATAGTTTCAAGAGATAGCAATTTTTTTGCAAGTTCTATCGCCTGAAAGTCTACCGATTTTGCTGTGGCCCTTAACATACTATCTAGCGGGTCAGTGATAGTTTCGTTTAGACGTGCCTTGTTGTTTACAAATAGGCACCATGCCGCAACGGCACTGCAGAGCAAATCAATATTTCGTTTTGCTTTTAGGTTATCGCGTACTGTGTCGAGAATTCGAAATGGAATTTTCTGTGACCCATCCCAAGCAATTTGCGACAACAAGTGGCGAATATGCTTATTCTCATAGCGCTTAACAATGTCTTGTGCGTAAGCGTTCAGATCGAAGTCTTGTGTTCCGCTATCGGCATTCTCGTTATCACTGGATAGAGACGGAACAATTTCTTCTTTCAACATGGTTTGAATCAGTTGCTTTATGGCTGGGGTACGCATTGCGTCGAATACGGTTTCCTTGCCAAGCAATAACCCTATGTAGGCCAGTGTTGAATGTGTGCCGTTTAGAATGCGAAGCTTAGCTTTTTCAAAGAAGCTCACATCATGAGTAAAAGTAACGCCAACTTTATCCCAAGCGGGTCGTGGGCCAGAAAAATTATCTTCAACCACCCATTGAGTAAATGCCTCTCGCTGAATAGGCCAGTTATCAGTTAAACCCAGCTCAGCGGCAACGTTGGCTTTAAAGCTGTCTTCAGTTGCTGGCGTAATACTGTCAACCATAGTGCAGGGGAAGGCGATGTTCTCGCTGATCCATTGGCCGAGTGATTCGTCCGTTTTATTGGCGAACTCGGTCACCGCTTTTTGCAGCTTTTTACCGTTGTCTGACACGTTGTCACAGCTGATAATGGTAATATCTGCATAGCCTGCCTGCTTACGTTGTGCTAGCGCTTGCACAATTAGGCCAACTGCACTTACCGGTGTTTCTGGCGTGACTAAATCAGCTTTAATATCCGGATGATCAGTATCTAGATGACCTTGCGCATTAAGGCAATAGCCCTTTTCTGTCACGGTAAGCGTCACAATTTTAGTTTGCTTGTTTACCAGTGCAGCAACAATGTCTTCACGATCATGTGCTAATGTAGAAAGGGTTTTAATTGCGCCGATAATGTGGGTTTCAGGCTCGTTATCAACAATACACAACGCATAGAGATTGTCTTGTGTACTCAACGCTTCTTTAAGAGATGCGCTGCGCATTGACACACCGTGAATGCGCCAGTCACCGCCATAAGCCAGCGCCTTTTCGGTATAATACGCTTGGTGCGCACGGTGAAAGGCACCTGGACCAATATGCACAATGCCACAACCGGTTGCTTCCAGATCGTAATTTGGTTTACTTACGCTGTCACTTAAAAGAGGTAGCGTTGAAATTGATAACGGCTTTGTCATGATTACCCCAGTTTGTACGCTTGTTTAGCAAAATCATAAGTGAGTTTTCTTGCAATGCTGGCCGCTTCTGTTTCACTGATGCGGTGCTCCACAACTAGCTGTGCAAGGAAGCGACAATCAATGCGTCTGGCAACATCGTGACGTGCAGGAATAGACAAGAACGCGCGCGTATCGTCATTAAAACCAACAGTATTGAAGAAACCTGCGGTTTCTGTCACTTGATGTCTAAAGCGCAACATGCCTTCAGGGCTATCGTGGAACCACCAAGAAGGACCAAGTTTCAGGCAAGGGTAGTGGCCTGCAAGTGGTGCTAATTCACGGCTGTACGTGGTTTCATCTAATGTAAATAGAATAATGTCGAGGTTAGGCTCGTTACCGTATTTACCGAGTAACGGGCGAAGCGCTTTAACAAAATCTGTTTGCATTGGAATGTCGTGGCCTTTATCGCGACCAAACTGTGTAAAGAGCTGACTGTTGTGGTTTCTAAACGAACCAGGGTGAATTTGCATCACCATGCCGTCTTCTACACTCATTCCCGCTAATTCGGTAAGCATTTGCGCTCTGAATAGCTCTTGCTCTTCAGGGTTACTGTTTCCACTTCTTACTTTATCGAATAAAGCAATACACTCAGCTTCACTTAAATCAGCTGTGTTCGCCGTTGGGTGTCCGTGATCTGTTGCTGTTGCACCGTGTTCTCTAAAGACGGCACGTCGTGCACGAATTGCGTTCAGGTAGCCCTGCCAGGTTGCAGTGTCTTCACCGGTGAGCTCACCAAGTTTCTCAATGTTTGAAACAATATCTTCGCGTGAAGCATCGACTACATCATCAGGTCTAAAGGTGGTAATAACCCGCTTTGCCCACGGTGTATCTTTAATCGCCGCGTGATGGGGAAGGGCATCAAGCGCACCTTCGGTGGTAGCAATCACTTCAATATTGAAGCGGTCCATCAGTGCACGGGGTTTAAAGTCATCCCCTTGAAGCTGTGCAGTGATATGGTCGTAATAATGCGTTGCGTTGTCGCTACACAACATCTCTCGCAAACCAAATACGTCGTGAAATACAGTGTCTAACCACAAACGCGATGGTGTGGCAGCAAATAGATGATAGTTATCTGCCAAAAGTTTCCAGATTTTACGTGGATCCTTTTCCGTTTCGCCGCCGTCCCAACGTGGCACACCAATATCGGTCAATTTAATACCTTGGCTATACAGCATTCTGAACACATAGTGATCAGGGGTGATAAACAACTCGGTTGCATTGATGAAATTATTGTTTTGTGCAAACCAACGTGGGTCAGTATGGCCATGTGGACTTATGATAGGGAGATCTCGAATTTCCTTATACAGCGCCTTTGCAACACTTCGGGTTGCTTCATCGGCAGGAAAAAGTCTATCTTCATGTAATAATATCGATTCCATAACGCTCTCTTTTAGAGGGTGACGCCACGTTTCCAAATAGCAATCTCGTGGCTGCCATTCTTCTCGTTGCAGGTTTGTTGACCAGATGCCACTGCCAAACAATTTTGGAGTAGCGCTTCGGCACACTTATCGATAGATACGCCTTCCAGAACTTGTCCAGCGTTAAAATCTATCCAATGTGGCTTCTTATTAGCGATATCTGAATTTGACGATATCTTGACTGTGGGTACAGGAAAACCAAGGGGCGTGCCTCGGCCTGTGGTGAATAAAACGATATGTGCCCCCGATGCTGCCAACGCCGTCGAACTAACGGCATCGTTACCAGGTGCTTGTAATAAACTTAAGCCTTTATCTTGCTTGGGCTCGCCATACTGCAAGATGGACTGAATAATAGACGTTCCACCTTTTTGAACCGCGCCGAGAGACTTTTCCTCTAGCGTGGTTAAACCGCCTGCCTTATTGCCTGGAGACGGGTTTTCGTAAATAGGTTGGTTGTGGGCGATAAAGTAGTTCTTAAACTCATCAATCAGCGAGTTAAACGCCTCAAATACGTCTTTGTTTTTAGCGCGATTCATTAAAAGCTGTTCGGCACCAAACATTTCTGGCGTTTCGGTTAAAATAACCGAGCCACCTAGATTACACATTAAATCGGTAACACGCCCTACTGTTGGGTTGGCAGTAATACCGCTAAAAGCGTCGCTACCACCACACTTCATGCCTAAGGTTAATTCGCTAGCGTCGATAGGCTCACGTTTGTCATTAGCCATTACTTTTAACAAGTCATAAACCGCATTGACGCCTTCTTCTAACTCATCTACCACTTCTTGTGCGTTGTAGAAGCGAACCCGATTTGCCGGTTTATCAACGTGAGGCAGTAAACTCTTAAGCTGATTGTTTTCGCAACCCAAGCCTACAATTAACACCGCACCAGCGTTCGGGTGAGATGCGAGAGAGGCTAAGATAGTGCGCGTGTCATCTAAATCATCGCCTAGCTGAGAACAGCCAAAAGGGTGGGTAAATGCGCGGAACCCGTCGCACTCGCTAGAGAAACGACGACTACATTCGTTGGCAATACGGTCTGCTGTTCGATTTACGCAGCCTACGGTATTGACGATCCATACTTCATTGCGAATACCCACTTTTCCATTTTCTCTTCTGTAGCCCATGAACTGTAACCCAGAAGTAAGATGGTTTTGTTTTGAAGCGGTATTTGACGGCGCGTAAACGTATTGTTCAGTGCCTTTTAACTTAGTCTTTGCGTTATGGCTGTGAACATGTTCACCAGCATTAATTTGGCTTGTTGCAGCACCAATGCTGAAACCATATTTTACGATGTCGCCACCGTCTGACAGGGTAACTAAGGCAACTTTATGGCCAGCAGGAATGTCTTGGCTAACTGTAATGTCATATTCAGCGAAGTAAGTGCCAGCCACGATAGGGCAGGTTGCAACCGCAACGTTATCGTTATTATGCACTTTAACTAGTTGTGTTTTAACGTCCATTACAAGTCCTGCTTTATCTTTACGGCTTATTTAACTGCTAAGCGTTGTTAAATAAGCACTGTGTATTTAAAAAGAGCGATAGATTAGAAAACGTTGCTTTTTACGCTCTGTTTACAAATTGTTTATTTTTAACATTCTTTTTTATTGTCGTGCCACCGGTGGCATAATAGGTCGAAAAAGAAGTGTTAGCAACACTTCATTGTAAAAAATCACACTTTTTTGATTGAATCGCGAATAATTAGGTGAGGTTTGACCAGATACGTTTCGGTTTCACTAACTTCACTGCCTTCGATATGCGCGATGATTTTACGCGCTGCGATAGCTGCCATATCGCCAACGGGACGTTGAACAGTGGTAAGGGCAGGGATTACGCGGGCAGCAAGTAAGTTGTCATCGAACCCCGCGACGGATAGTTCGTCAGGTACGGTTATTCCCATTTCATGAGCCACTTTCAATACGCCTGCTGCCATTTCATCGTTGTTTGCAAAAATAGCTTTAACTCGTGGTGACTGAATAAGCAATTGACGCGCGCATTCTATACCGCTTTCGAAGCTGTTTTTACCCTCAATTACCCTGTTTTTAGGTACATCGACACCCAGGCCGTTAAGCGTTTCAACAAAGCCTTCCAAACGCTCTTTTGAGGAATAATACTGTTGCGGACCGCTGATGATGCCAATGTCTTTATGACCTAGTGAAACCATATAGCGCGCTAAATCACTTAAAGCAGCTCTGTCGTCACTCACTACGATATTTTGATGGTCATCTAAATCTACTGACGCCATTCGCACATAGTTAATGCTCTTTTGTTGCAGCGCGTCGGCTAATAACTTCGATTCGGATACCGGTGGCAATATGATGACACCGTCTATGTTTGAACGACGTACAAAGTTAATACAGTCTTCTACAAAACCTTCGGCATTATAACTACAAGGGTGTACAACTAACTCATAACCCTTTTGAGAACATATGCTTAACACGCCTCTTTGCACTTGGTCGATATACAAGGCATCGGGGTTGTCGTAAATTAGGCCTATCAAGTAAGAGCGGCTAGTACTTAAACCACGCGCTTGCTTGTCAGGGGCAAACCCCGTTTCTTGAATGACCGCTTCAATGCGCTCACGTGTTGCTTTTCCCACATTGGTCGCACCGTTAATGACGCGTGACACGGTACGCTTTGAAACACCTGCTAGGGCTGCAACATCATTGATCGTCGGGCGCTTGTTCATAATTCTCTGTTTTTCCGCGCTATTATGTCGTTACTTCCGATATTACCACACAAATACGGGCAATATGTTTTTGTTACTCAAAAGTGAAAGTTCGTGTGATCAAACTACGCCTGACCACACCTTTCAGTTTTGATGATTCTACCTTACTAAAATCCTAGTGCACGTGGTAGCGCTTCGCTGAACCATGCGACATACGTAACTAGCATAAGAACGACAAACATAGCCACATATAAAGGTATTAGCGGTCGAATGATGTTCTCAAGTTTGGTTTTGGCAATGGCACAGGTAATGAAAAGTACGGCGCCGACGGGCGGTGAGCACAATCCGATAGACAGGTTGAGCACGAGCATGATGCCGAATTGCAGTTCGCTCATTCCAAGTTCTAAGGCCACCGGCAAAAATATGGGCGTAAAAATAAGTACGGCAGGTGTCATATCCAAGAATGCACCAACTACGATAAGCAATAGGTTGATTAAGAGAAGAATAAGTAATGGGTTATCGCTTATCGACAACAGTGCGTTACTTAAAGTTTGCGGAATGTTCTCAAACGACAATAGCCAAGACATCGCCGTTGAGGCCGCGATAAGCAGCATTACAATTGCCGTCGTTTCTGCCGCCTTCAAGAAAATATCAGGTAAGGCTTTCGCATCCACTTCTTTATAAAACACCACAGCTAACAGCAATGAGTAAACCACCGCAATGGCACCAGCTTCGGTAGCGGTAAAAACGCCACCCACAATGCCGCCAATCACTAAGAATATGAGGAATAGGGAAGGGAGTGCTGCGATAGTTTTTTCGACAACTACTTTAATAGGAAGTCGCGGCGATAGGGGGTATCCCTTCATTTTTGCGTAGACAAAGCACACCAGCATGAGCGCTAGACCCACCATAATGCCTGGAATATAGCCAGCCATAAAAAGGGCGGCGATGGATACGCCACCGCTAGCGATTGCGTATACAATTAAGATATTACTTGGCGGAATTAACATTCCCGTAGTTGATGCAGCGGCAGTGACCGCTGCGCTAAAATTCGGCTCGTAGCCCGCTTTCTTCATTTCGGGCAACATGAAGCTGCCAATAGCAGACGTAGTCGCTACTGCAGACCCTGAAATTGCACCAAACAGCATGCAGGAAACAACATTTACTAAGGCTAAACCACCGGGAAGGGCACCAATAAGCGCCATTGCACATTCAATTAATCGCTTGGCTATCCCGCCGCGTCCCATGATTAGGCCAGATAAAACAAAAAATGGGATTGCCAAGAGCGCAAAGCTATTAAGACCACCTGCCATACGCTGGGCAATAGTAATGGTTGCCGGAGCAATGTCCATGCTCATTACCATAGCAAGCAGCGTGGCTACACCAATGCTGATTGAAATAGGAACATTTAAAAGAAGGAGTACAAAAAAGGCGACGACTAAGATAATACCGGTCAGTTCCATTACGCTGACTCCTTATTGTTGTTTCGCCAAAGTGCAGTAATGTTAACCAGTGCATAGGCAATGATAAGGCCTCCAGATAAGGGAAGCACGCTATAGATAAAGCCCATTTTTACACCTAGCGCCGCTGAGATTTGCTCTAGCTCTAATGTAAGAGACACTAGTTCAGCGCCGCCGTAAACCATCACCAAAACACAGAAGATAATGACAATGACTTCAACGCAGGTAAGTAGAAGGCGTTTCACTTTACGAGACTGACGCTCAACAATTAAGTTGAACCCCAAATGCGCGTTTTGGCGATAGGCGTAGGCCGCACCTAAGATGCCGATCCAAATAAGTATGAACCTAGACAACTCTTCGGTGACCGAAGCGGGGTCTTTAAGTACGTAACGTGAGACCACTTGCCAAATTACGGTAAGTAAAATACTTACCATGGCAATAATAAGGGTGCCGGCTAAGGCTTTATCGATGAGGCGTATTATTGTCATTGTTACATCGCTTTTATTTGCGTAATTAAGTCGCCAATTGGCGTGTCTTCAAAGCTCTTATGAAAAGGCTTTACCGCTTCAACGAAAGGCGCTTTATCAGGCGTAATAACTGTGACGCCTTCGGCTTTTACCTTTTCTAAAGAGGCTTGCGTAGATGTTTTCCAAAGTTCGCGTTGGTATTCAACAGAGTCTTCCATTGCTTTGGTTAGCCACGTTCGCTGCTGTTCATTCAAACTTTCCCATACCGGCAGCGATGCCAGCATGACGTCTGGAACACTGGTATGCTCGTCAAGGCTGTAGTAACGGGCAATTTCATAATGACGTGAAAGGTAGTAGCTGGGCGGGTTATTCTCTGCGCCGTCTACAACGCCTTGCTGAAGCGCAGTGTACAGTTCTCCCCAGGCAACGGGGGTTGCAGCTCCTCCAAGTGCGCGAACTGTTGCTACTGCAGTGGGGCTGTTCAACACGCGAATTTTGAGTCCGTTCAGATCGCTTGGTGTTTCTATTGGTTTGTCGTTGGTGTAAAAACTGCGGCTTCCCGCATCGTAATAGCCGAGACCTTTAAGTCGAAAGTCTTCAACACCAGATAGCAACTCATCGCCTAAATCGCTGTTTAATACACGCCAGAAGTGTTCGTTATCGCGGAAAATGTAAGGAATGCTAAAAATCTTCATTTCGGGAGCAAACCCTTCCAAAGGACTTGCCGACACCTTAGTCATGGCGAGTGAGCCAATCTGCAGCAGTTCTACCATCTCCCTCTCGGTTCCCAGCTGGCTGCTTGGGTAAATAACCACACTCATTGTACCGTCAGAATAGTAATCTAGGCGCTCTCCAAGATATTCCATTGCTTTATGTACTGAGTGTTGAGTGTCCAGCGTATGCCCCAAGCGCAATACGGTGACTTCGCCTTGCAGTTCATTTTGCGAACACGCCGAGGTTAGCAACAGGGCCGTGGCTGACAGTGTGAGTTTTATATACCGCAACATAATCATTACACCTAATTAGAGCAGGGCTGCTTAACGCAACTGTGAAGGCGGAAACTTATCCATATCATCGTAATCCAGGTTTTCACCTGCCATTCCCCAGATAAATGCATAGCTTCCAGTACCTACACCACAATGAATGGACCAAGGTGGCGATACCACGGCTTCTTCATTCGCTACAAAAATATGGCGAGTTTCGTGAGGTTCGCCCATGAAGTGACATACGCGACTTTCGCTATCCATATCAAAGTAAAAGTACACTTCATTGCGTCGGTCATGTTGATGAGCTGGCATGGTGTTCCAGACAGAGCCTGTATGCAGACGCGTTAGGCCCATTTGAAGCTGACAAGTATCGACAACAGTATTGATAAGTAACTGTTTGATATCACGCTTGTTGGAGGTTTCCTGGCTGCCTAAGTGAAGGATGTTTGCATCTGTGCTGCCTATTTTCTTGCAGGGATAGGCGTGGTGAGCCGGCGCCGAGTTTAAGTAATATTTGGCAGGATTGGACGCATTGTCCGACTCAAAAATGACTTCTTCATTGCCTTGTCCGATGTACAAGGCCTCTTCATTATCTAGGTGATAAGTGGTGCCTGAAACAGTAATGGTTCCAGGCCCGCCGATATTAATTACACCGACTTCGCGACGGGCGGTAAAGAACGGCATCTTTAACTGATCTTCAATGGTTTCTAGCGTTAGCGCTGACGTTGTCGGTACGGCACTTCCAAGCATAAAGCGTTCGTAGTGGGTGTATATCCACACGACTTCACCTTGTGTCATTAGGGCGTCGACTAAAAACGCGTCACGCAATTCTTGCGTGTTGTAAGCATTGGCCTCTTTACGACCGATAGCATATCGGGTGTCTATTTTCTTGCTCATGTCTTTTCTATCGCTCATGGCTGTATCCCCCATTCGTGAATTAACGTGCTAGAAAGCCGCCGTCGACGGCAAGGATATGGCCGTTTACGTAATTGCTTGCTGCGCTAGCAAGAAATACCGCCGCACCTGCTAAATCATCACTTTCCCCCCAGCGATTAGCTGGAATGCGGGCACAAATTTCAGCACTGCGCGTTTCATCATCTTGCAGTGCTTGGGTGTTATCGGTTTTGATGTAACCTGGCGCAATTGCGTTCACCTGCACATTATATTGGCCCCATTCGTTTGCTAGCGCTTTCGTAAGACCCGCGATGGCGTGTTTACTCGCTGTGTAGGCAGGAACGGTGATGCCACCTGTATAACTTAACATTGATGCAATATTGATGATTTTGCCTTGTCCCCGTTCTACCATCGTCTTGCCAATAGTTTGGCTAAGTAGGAAAGCTGAATCGATGTTGACAGCAAGCACGTTTTTCCACTCGTCAAAAGGAAAGTCGGTTGCTGGTGCTCTGAAAATAGTGCCGCCGTTATTCAGCAGGATGTCGATGTGTCCTTTAATGCTTAACGCATCTTCAGCAAGTTTAACTACCGCGTCGGCATCAGCGAGGTCGGCATCTAATGCCATGGCTTGACCACCTTCACTTTGAATTTTACGTAGTGTCTCGTCACATCCACCTGGTCGAGAACTGGCGCAGATGACGAAGGCGCCAGAAGTGGCGAGTGCTAAAGCAAGCGCTTGGCCTATACCTCGACTTGCTCCGGTCACTAATGCGGTTTTACCTTCTAGGCTAAAGTTGACCATGCAATTTACCTTTCACTAAATGGTTCATGGGTATGACGAATTTTATCGACATACTAAATTGAAAAATCTCGTTAACAAAATTTAAAATAATTGCCACCGGTGGCATTTGTCAATATATTGTTTATAAATATCGTTAATTAGTTAAATGCGTTAACAACCGATGGAGAGCATAAAAGTGATGAAATTTAGTAAGATAGGTCTAATTTTGGTGCCATTATTGGCAAGTTGCTCACAAGGGGATATAAATTCGGCTTTGTCTGTTAAGGTGAAAAATTCGGCAGACGGTGGTAGTGGCGATCAAATTTTTGAAGTATCTCTGCCCCCGCAATATTCGGGGTGGAAGTTAAAGCAATATCCGTCAGAATGGATTGAGAATAGCGAAGGGCAAGCGGTGTTACTAGGTGCAGCATCCATTGCGCCAGGAAGTAGTGCGTCATTGGAACTTAGGCCACCTGAGCAAGCTACGAATGTTAACCTCCAAGACCGGGCGCACGCTGAACTTTCCGTAAGAACAGGAGGAGAATGGCAAGACGCAGTATATAGCGCTGAGGGTTTTTCTTTTGAAGAAGTTACTTCATTCACATCGCCTCCGCAATTGACCGATCATTCTTACTTTTTGCGTTACGAAGGACCAGGCTGGGAGTCAGATCAAATGGGCTATCGCCTTTATCTTGATTGGCGTAACGCTATTGATGTCTTTGTTAAAGCGAACGACAGTGTAGTATTACCTGAGGTGGGGCAAGACGGCTACGATAGCTATCATAATTTATCTTCGTGGGGTGGAGACGCGCTTAAAGTTGGTAGATCGTTGGGCGTGGGTGCGCTAGGTCGATTAACAGAACAAGAAACCCAAGACTCCTCAACGCAGACAGTTATGCACTTTCAGCATGTAGAGAATACGCAATACCAATTAGTCTCGAATTCTCAGTTGCGGGCTGAGTTCGAGGTTGGCTACGAAGGGTGGTCATCGTCTGATGCGAAAGCGGACAGCATCGACGTTACCACGCACTATCGAATTGATGCGTTTGACCCCACAACCCACATCAGCGTTTTTGTATCAGAGCCATCGGATAATATTGTCGCAGGTTTAGTGGCGCATGATGGAATGCAGGTGATTAAAGCCGAGCGTGGAGAGTGGGGCGTTGTAGCGACTTGGGGAACGCAAAGTATCTTGGCAGATAATGACAACTTAGGATTAGCCGTTGTTTATCGATTAGATCAGGTCGAAAAGGTATTCGAGGGTGAACATGACCACCTTGTATTGTTCAAACCTTTAACCGCTTTAGATTATAAAATTCTCGCGGTTTGGCCTAAGCGCAGCAGCGATGTACAAACTGCAAAGCAGTTCGAAGATTATCTGGTTAATAAATTAAAGATGTATAATCATCCTCTTACCGTCTTAAACTAAGTATTACTTAGCGACCAGGCTAGCGGGCTGTAGCGAAATGCGTAGCCCGTTAGCTTATATTATGTCTTTCTCTAATTGCCTTCTTCAACTACCCACTTTTTCCATTTTAGCCCATCCAACTTTCAAGCAGTTATGTGCTGTTGTGTTCACGGGCACAAAGCTCTGACCAGTATTGTGAAACAAATAATTCATAAACTGACTGAGTGGTTTAGGTTTTCTTGATTGAGTATTCAATAATCCCAATGATTACAGCGCCTTCGTAAATCTTCGCATTTGTTTTATTCGTTTTTTCATACCCTTGTGTCAATAAAGCTTCATTTTGGTGTCAATTCACTGTCACCGGAATGTCACAAATGTCCTCCAGACTTTCGCCCGCTAAGACCGTTTACTGAGGTGAGTCTTCTGCTTACCTCCACTCAACATCGAAAACAAGTATAAGCAAGGAACTATAATGAAAAGCGAAACTCTTCGTGGAATTAAGTATTCAGCGATAGCACTGGCTGTAACACTAGGGATGACTGCCTGTTCACTGGAAGGTGACGATGGCGAAGACGGTGTACAAGGCCCTGTAGGTGAGCAAGGCCCAGCAGGAGATCAAGGCCCGGTGGGCGACCAAGGTCCTCAAGGTGATAGTGCAGGTACGCTAACACGTATTGCTACGGTTCCACTTGGTGCAGAAGTGACCGGTATATTCTTAACAGACGAAGGCGATTTATTTTTTAACGTTCAGCACCCGTCTGGCACTAATGCGGCGACAACCAGTGTAAATGCAATGCCTATCAACACCGGTACAGTGGGCGTGCTTGCAGGTGCTAACTTCAACAATCTGCCAGTAACATTACCAAATTCACCTGTACCAAGCTCAGATGAAGAAAAAGAGCTGGTGGTTTCTGCCATTGGTCAATATCAAGTACTTGGACAAACGGGCGACACTTTCGGTACTGACCTGCCAGAAGGCTTAGGTCACATCTACACGTTGGATGGCGAAGAGTTGGTTCTTGAAAATGACATGCCTGATTTTAACGGCTTCATCTCAACCGCCGAAGGCGAAGGTTACCTTTTCTCGAACTGGGAAGAGCTTCCTGGCGGTATGAGCCGCATGAAAGTTGAAAAAGACGAGTTTGGTATGTGGGAAGTAACTGAAGCCATGATGCTGGATTTCTCGCCAGTGTGGGGAACGGCGGCAAACTGCTTTGGTTCAATGTCACCTTGGGGTACACCGCTTACTTCAGAAGAGTGGGTGGTTGATTCGGCGGTGGATACGACAACATCACCAAGCTGGAATAACCCAGAGGCCGTTTCTACAGATGCGCGCTTAGGTCGTATGTGGCAAATGACGGCGCCAGATGCGCCAAACCCGTACAACTATGGCTACATTGCGGAAGTAACAGAGCCGTTGGCTGATGAGCCGGTTATTGTTAAGCATTTTGCCATGGGCCGTTACGAGCATGAGAACTCAACGGTCATGCCTGACGGCAAAACGGTTTACCTTTCTCAAGATGATACGGGTGGCGTACTGTTTAAGTTTGTCGCAGACACAGCTGAAGACTTATCGGCAGGTACACTCTACGGCGCTAAGCTCACTCAGGATGCAGGTCAGAATGATCCTGCGACAACTGGTTTTGCGGTTGAATGGGTGGAATTAGCTAGCGGTGATAACCTGACTATTCGCGCGTGGATTGATGAATACAATGGTATTGGTACCGACGATTACGTGGATGGACAAAGTTCTTACATTACTATGGCCGACGTTCAAGCATGGGCTGATGGCGATGCGACCTATCCAACGGTAGAGGAAGGTGGCTCTAGCGTAACAGCAGGACAGCCAATGGATAACCGCGTAGCGTTCTTAGAGAGTCGCGCAGCGGCCCGTCTTAAAGGGGCTACCGCAGAGTGGAGAAAACTGGAAGGTATCTCAATCAACCAGAAACGCGCAAAGGAAGCGGTTGAAGGTGTAGATACTATCGAAGGTGAAGTGGTACAGAATGCATACCTTTACATCGGCATCGCTGATATCGACAACACAATGATTGACGGTGAAGGCGATATGCAGCTTTCAGCCCGCGTTAAAGACTGTGGTGGCGTTTATCGTGCCAAGCTTGAAGAAGGCTATAACATCTCTCGTATTGAACCTGTGGTGATGGGCGGTACGTACCGTTCAAGCCTAACTGGCGCCGAGCGTTGTGACGTTGAACAGCTTTCTCAACCAGATAACGTAGTGGTGATGAACGACGGCCGTATTCTTATCGGTGAAGACGGTTTCCAAGAAAACAATACGCTGTGGATGTATGAGCCAGCAGATAAGTAAGTTTTCCGTTTAATTTAAAATTTGCCGGGTGTTTATACACCCGGCTTTTGCCGTTGTGATGATTATGAAAATATCAAAAATAACCTCAAGTGCGGGCATTCTGCTTTCACTACTTATCAGTGCAGGATGCACTGATAACACGGGTACTGACGTGAACAATCAGTCAAACTATGAGCAAAACTCAACAAGCTTTACAGTTGACAAGCAACTGCCTCCTTCTACTCACGAAAAGACCGACAGCACCCACGCTTATCCTTATCAAGAAGGCGATGCTATTCCCGCTCTGGCATATATTGAACACAATGAAGTGTATAACCCTGAATCGGTTATTCCTCCTCAGTGTTACACAAAAACGGAAGGCGTTAACAACCCGTGTTACGCATGCCATCAAAGTTACGATTCAATGGAAAAGCGTCCCAATCAAATGGGTGATGGCACACTACAGGGTAACTACGAATTTTCTGATGTAGGGTTAACAAACAGCTGGAAAAACCTGTTTATTGACCGTACATCACTGATTGCGAGCATTGATGATGCCACAATTAAAAAATATATAGCGCAAGATAACTACACATCTTCGCTTAACAATGACGCCTTGCCAGATTACATGCGTATTGAAAACTTGAGCGCCGCTGATAAAGCCTTTGATAGCGACGGTTTTGCTAAAGATGGCAGCGGGTGGGTATCATACAACTACAAACCTTTCCCGAGCACTTTCTGGCCGACCAACGGGTCGACGGGCGATGCCATGATCCGACTTCCGGAAAACTTTCAAACGCTAAGTGGCGACTACAACAAAGCTATTTACACATTGAACCTAAGCCTAGTTGAAATGGCACTTAAAGAGCTAGACACATTAACTGTAGCGCCGGTTAATGAGGTGGAACTGAATATTGACATTAATCAAGACGGCAAGCTGTCAGAATCCGTAACTGAAGTTGCTCGTTCGTCGCATTACGTTGGCGACGCAAGCGATGTTCCGCTAGCGCACATGCTTTACCCCGAAGGTACAGAATTCTTACATACCGTGCGCTACATTGGCGTGGATGAAAACGGGAATATTTATAACGCGCCGCGTATGAAGGAAGTGCGCTACATGAAAAAGCATATGTTCAGAAGCAGAGAAAGCTTAGCATCTGCCTATTATGCGGAAGCAAAAGATAAGCATTTTGAAAAGCTGCCTCAAACCCGCTACTTAGGTGAAAAAGGAATAGACAACGGCTTTGGCTGGACAATTAATGGCTTCATTGAAAATGAGCAGGGCGAACTTCGTGCACAGCACGATCAAGAGCTTGCGTTTTGTAACGGCTGTCACAAAACAGTAGGGTCAACCTTCGACCAAACATTTTCATTTGCACGGAAAGTTCCCGGACAAGCAGGGTGGGGCTATATAGACCTGCGTGAAATTGAAGATGTGCCAAATATTAACGAGGAAAAAGGCGAGTTCCTTACTTATATGGAGCGCGTGGGCGGTGGCGATGAGTTCCGTCAGAACGGAGAAATGCTGGCCAAATGGTTTGATGAAAAAGGCATGGTCAAGGTGGAAGCAGTGCAACGTGCCAAGTCAGTGTACGACATCATTACTCCTTCACCAGAGCGCGCGTATGCGTTAAACAAAGCGTATTTGACCATAGTGAAAGAGCAAAGCTATTTGTTCGGTCGCGACGCAACGCTGACTAAGGCGACTAACGTGTTAAGCACTATTGATGCCGAACAGCCACCGCTTAAGCCTGAACATCGTTTCAAGTGGGATATGCGACTTAACTGGCAACAAGAAAAGCCAAGCGCCATTGCAGAAGCTCGGTAGCGCTTGTTTATTTAGAAGATAACGCTCGCGGCTAGATGTTAGCCGCGGGTAAAATTTCAAACTGAATCGGTTTGTAACGGAAGTTATTTGACTCGCCCGCTGAACACGCGGTTAACCCTACGATTAGATCCATCTTTGCTTCAAATATTGTGTAATCACCGGCATTAGACTTAGGAGGAAGAACAGATATTTTACCCTTGGCGTCTACCTCCACATTCATAAAGGTATTGAATGTGGTACAAACGTGATGCTCTGGGATGTCAAACTCTGAAAAAGCCGCGACTAAATTGCCGTGGCACCCAGGTACTGGCTCTTCATTGGGATAAAAATGCTTAAACGTGTCAACACTGCAAGGAGTCAAAAGAAAGTCATGGTCTTCTACAGTGTCTTCAATAATTTCGAACATCACGTTACTTTGATTAGAGTATAGCAAGCTGCCTTTTTTGAATTGGATGCTTTCATTGTAATCTAAACTTCGTCCTGAAGAGATAAACTCATTTTTATCGTGTTCATTGAACGCATAGAGGTCGGCCACTTGTTCACCTTCTGGATCAATAACTTTAAGTCTTTCCCCTTTTTTCATAGTAAATGCAGTGCCGCTTCTTGGCTGTATAGTTTGTAACATTATGTGACTTGTCCCTTTTATTTAGGTTTAGTGCTTAATCCGCTTGAACGGGCATTCCCAGTTTTCGGAATGTTTTACACCACTATATTGATATACCTCTGAGCTATCACCATGGTTTGCGAGTAGCTCATTTTTACTTCCGCAGTACGCGGTATCTCGTTTACGAATGTGGTCTTTGAATGCTTCAAAACGCTTCTGCTTTCTCAACATGTCAAATTGCTCGTGTAAATTAAACACGATGGCAGGGTAGGGAAATCGACGGCTTTTTCTTGATGCATTTGGATGCAGTCCAACTACAAAGAAACCCTTTCCGCCTAAACTCAAGCTAAACTGAGCGTTATGAGGGTCACTTGATACTTTACTATCCCAAGGTTTTAAACAGGCGTCAATCTCGTGTAAACGCTGCAATTTTTCCCATAAAACCCGATCAAATTCAGTTTCGCTTATCGTATCTGGAAGCTCAAAAGTTGCGACCAAAGAGGAGTACATGTCCCGTTCAAGATCAAACGACTCTACAAATTGGTGAATTGACGCCAACATATCTGTCTCATTGAGAGGACAGCGAATATCGTCGTATTGATTTACATGAATTTGGCTTTTATTGAGGGCTGTTTTGGCTCCGACGCAGGGGAAATCGGCTTCCCCTACAAACGACAAAAAGCGCTCGGTTAGATTCGGTTTCATTAAAGACATTCCATATCTCCCTGAAAGCGTTTTATGCGGTCGTGCTTAAAAGGTCAGAGCCTTTCTCCGGCGAATGAAAAGACGTAAATTCAACATTGTTTTGGGCGTTGGTTCCCGTTAATTGCTCAACCGGCGCGTCCGCCTTGTCTTCCTCTACCTGCTGGGGGAGGTGCTTGATCTTAATGCCGTTTTGCTTGAAGTCAGCATTAATAAAACCTTGGTCTGCATACGCGTTCAATACATTGACACATGGGTAAAATCCCCATTTCGAGTGAAAACGCTGAGCATTATGAACAAAGTCTAAAAGGTGATTTATCGGGCATTGATAATTAGGGCGGTGTGGTGCAAATGTTCGCGTGGGCAATTGCTCTAACGAAAACCCTAATGCTCTACAGTTAGTGAAGAAATCTTCGTCGTTTAGTCCGAAACCCGCGTAGCCTTCATCGAAGCCGCCGGTTTTCTGAAAGTCTGCCTTACGAATAAAAAACACTGTAGAACAAATACTATCGTCACTAAACTTTCCATGATTAATTTCCTGATCTCTTGAAGGTATTTCGTTATTGTCGTCTTCGGGTAACGTGTCGTCATTACTTGCTAAATAACCGATTTCTTTTTCATCTTTTGAAATTTGTCGGTAGGGCTTACAACAGCGCTCGTTGGGTAAAAACACCACTGATGTGAACACTACGGTGTTGTCACGAAGCGCAAGCAAGCCATCTCTAAAAAGCGATGGGGCAATAACTGCGTCTACGTTTAGGTAAACTAAATTCGCGTGCTTGGCCGCTGACATACCCTTGTTGCGCGCTTTCGCTATCGGAAGAGCATCTTGAGTCACAAACTTGTGAACAATGTCGAATTTGTCACTGCGTACGAGTGACAAATCAGAAGGAGGTGCCATCCAAACAATGACTAGCTCATCTGGCGTTGGAGAGCATTGCTCTAACTGAGTAATCAAATTGGCCAGCTTCTCAGTTCTGCTCTTAACAATAGTTACTGCACTTATTGGTGAACGCATACTCTTCCTCCCTTTCTAATTTGTTGAACCTGTAACAACGACGACATGAAACGTTGAACGTTATACTTTCGTAGAAGCAAAGAGTGTTCCTGTTTTGTAAGCTATTGATTTTTTGTAAAAAGTTTTATTTTCAAGTTCTGTTTTTGAGTATTTTCAGCAATGGTTGAGCGCCAAGGCAAGCAAGAGGTGCAAAGTGAGAGAAAAATTTACAAACGAATGTATGGAGGCCAACAGCAGTTTTTTATGTTAATTTTTGGTGGTTTGTTCTAATTTGCAGATTAACATGACGCTTCTTTTCATAAGTCTTGTTTTACTGTGCATCTAGCGCGTAATTGCTTTGCCGTTCCCACATATTTTGATATGCTTGGTTAGTAGGTTAAACATTACAATTCAATAGTTTAAATATTCCTACAAATATTGCTTAACACGTTTTCTTTCGAGTAGAACTAATCTCATGTTATTGGTTTTTACTCACTCGGAGTGTAGGTAAATCTTCAGCCTTACTTGTAACGTATTAATTTCTGAATTTCGTATTTTTTCTGGTGGACAAAGGCTGTGGAATCACAATCGTCTGTATTCATTCGACACTATGACAAACAATCATTAAAGGTGGTTGATGTTATATCTGGTATCTCACCAAATGCTATGCGCAGAGTATTTGGCGGCTGGATATTTTTCGCAGCTGTTGTCGGCGTTATTGTAAGTGTAGCACCAGATTTGAGCGCTCAATTTATCGGTTTAACACTTTTCGTTCTTGTTGCTTTTACACTCGTAATGTTTGGACAGAGCAGAATAACGGAAGGCTGGCCAGCTATAATTTGCGACAACAACTACATCGGCGTTGTGAGAGACCCTGTTAAGAGAGAGTATATTTGTGTGAACTCTGCTCTGGTCAAGGAAGCTAACCCCACATTAATAAAACCCAACAAAAAAGCGGTTGAGATTGTGTTAGATAGCGAACAACTATCGGCAGAAGATCAAGAGGTGCTAAACCAAGCGGTTTGGCCTCGGGATAACAAGCTAATAGGGCTAGCCCATTTTAAAAAGCGTGAAGAGGCGTGTGATAGCCTCATGTGGTGTGTCAAACACCGTAGCTCTCATTAGATTTACAGTCTTGAGTATTACTCCTTGTCCGTGATTAGCGCTAGTTCGGTATAAAGCGGGTAGTGGTCTGAGCCTATGCTTTCAAGCTTCTCTATATTGACCAATGCAAAATGTTCCGAGTGAAATACGTGGTCTAACGGCCATTTCACTAAAGGATATTTCGCGTGAAATGTATTGAAAAAACCGCGCCCCTCTCGTGGGTCTAAAAGTCCGCTTATTTTCTTGAACTTTCTGGTAGTAGGTGACCAAGCCACATCGTTAAGATCGCCAGCGACGATAATAGGGCCCTCTGTTTCAGCTATTTCTTCCCCCACAACAGTAAGTTCTACGTCTCTGGGCTTTGCATACGTGTTTTCTGTTGGGCTTGGTGGTTTTGGATGAAGAAAATATAGCGTGACATCTTGTCCGTGGTGATTGATTTTAACTTTCATAGACGGCACATCTTCTTCTATTAGAAATCGCAATGAGACCTCTTCAAAGGGAAGCTTACTATAAAGATGCATACCGTAGAGGTTTTCGAGTGGGCAAAATTTACGATACGGGTATTCAGATTCAATTTCACTGATGCCTTTCTGCCACTTCTCATTAGATTCCAACGTTACGAGAAAATCAGGTTGCTTATTACGTACATGTTCAATGAGCTTGCGAAAATCGTCATTAGGCATATACACATTGCTTGATAAAACACTTAGCTTTTGGCTCGCACTCTCAACCTCGACGTGCCTAACTTCTCTTTTATACAGAGGGGTATAAGGAATGATCCAGATAACCTGATAAATAAGGCTAACTGTTAATCCAGCGACAATAATTACTGCTAGGCTATCTATCTGTGCGTAATAGGTTGATTCAAAAATATGCCCAGCAATTAACAAAGAAATGATAGCTGCTATTTGTAGTCGCGGAAATTCCCACACTCTTACTAACCAGTGAGAAGAAGGAAGCAAAGGGGCCCAGCTTACGGCTATAAATAAGACTGAAACAGCAGTAAGTGCAGTATCCATGTCTAGTTGGTCCTTGAGTTTAATTAACGAAAAACACTCCACATGTTGCTTCTGTCTGCAAAATTAAATTGATGACTATAGCTAGGGCCTGTTGACCTTTGGTGTACGAATTTTGGTCTAAATGGAAGCCTTTTGAATGTTCTCGATTTAGAACCACTAAACCGTCAAACATTCGCCTTGTCTAGATGGCACACAGACCGCTGCAAAAATGTACAACAAAGGTCAACAGGCCCCAGTGAAGCGACACAAATCGTTATAACTACGGCAGCTTTGTGAAATAAGTTTAACCTAAGTATCACTGTAACTTAGCGGCGGCCAACGACAAAAAGTTATCCCCTAGTACAATTGATAGGTGCTTTTCTTAAGTGAAGTTGACGAGTTTTGGGCATTAACAAAATTAAGTAAAAAGTTCTCAAACAAAGGCAAAGTTTGCAAAACAAAACTTACTTAACTAGCCCTGGATATTAATATTTATCATATAAAACAATGTCTTATTTTGTTGGCAAGGAATTGGCATGACTATCTACGAGTTTCGACAAAGGAGAAATGTTATGAAACGTTCACTTATTTCTATGATTGTTGCTACAACTTTGACTACAGCTGCATATGCAGGTGACATGGACACAGACAGCGCAAGTAATAAATGGGAGAAAGGTGCCAAAGACGCATGGATTGATGGCAAAGCAGAGGCAACGCTGTTGTTCAATGGTAACCTTGATTCATTCGACATTAATACTGACGTTAAAAACGGTAATGTCGTTCTTACTGGTAAGGTTGAGAACTCTGTTGATAAAAAGCTAGCGGAAGAGCTAGTTGCGAATATTGACGGTGTAACGTCTGTAGACAACAAGCTAACGGTTGTCTCTGACAAAGATATGGAAGGCGACATGTCAGATGACATGGAAGATACTGTTGACGAAGGCACAAGCGAGTTAACTGACGCCAAAATCGCCACAGTAATCAAAACTCGTCTTCTTATGGATACCGATATTTCAGGTTTCGACATCGATGTTGACGTAGAAAACGGTGTAGTAACACTGACTGGCGACGTTGATTCTGATGCTGAGCGTGACCTAGCTGTGGAAATTGCTAAGAATGCGTCTGACGTGAAAGATGTTGAAAGCAACCTTCGTGTAGTTACTGAAACTGCGATGAACTAATATCATTGTTGCTTTACACAAAAAAGGGGCCTCGGCCCCTTTTTTTTGGTCACGTTTTACAGAGCTTTTCAAATCGCAATAAACAAAGGAAGCACAGCTGCTAATATTTGTCAGGAGAACTTATTCACCATTCTCCACCTTTTTTCCATTTAGTATCATCTTACGTGCTCTAGCATCCGATTGGCGTATCATATCGTTAATAAGCGACGTCTCAGGCATATTCTTCCAGTATTTTTTTGGCATTGAACTTAACAATGCCTTTGTTTTTACGCGGGCAGGATTAAATATATTTGCATAATACGTAAGCCAGTATTTTTCAATTCTGTCATCATTCGGAATGATACTTGGATCAGGATTATCTTCCAAAACAAGTGTTTTAGTATTCCAATGCGCAGCTCGATAAGGGGTAAGTATTGACCAACACATATTTTTAAAACGAGTCTGAAAAAAATCGAGCTTCAATTCCAAGCTGAAGTGTTCTGGTTCATACCACGCAATAAAATGCTCTTGTCCGTCAAGTACAACTTCTCGAAATCTCAAAAAAGCACTTATCTTATATGCATCGCGTTTTACTGCTTTAGCCAGCACGTTGAGACGCAACACATCTTCGTCAGTTTTTAAGTGAATAAGGTTTCTGTTTTCGAAAACTACTCGCCATAAAACGCGGTAACATAAAGCGAAACGATCGGGGGCTTGGTGGCATAACGCATACTTCAACAGCGTTAAAACTGATCTGGGAATTCTGAAATTCGTTTGGCTTTCACCAATAGCGTTGGACGAATCGGTCACGGCAAACAAGTCGTCTTGGTTAGATTGCGAAGTTTGCCATGTAACGTTCTCGGGAGGTATGTGTTGGGCTAGACATTCTCTCGATGCTTTTCGCCATTCGTCGTATCCGGGCACTGATGAAATTGTTACTTTTTTCATTGCGGTACCAATTAGATTAGGCGCTGAACAATTCAAACTGTTTTGGTTGTTTAAATTGCTGTTCAAAGTTACTGCTATCGAGCAAATGTATAGCGGGGGAATAATCGCTAACAGTAATGAACGGTTTTAATTTTTGTAAGGGTAAACGCATTTTTGTGAGATCGAACCAGCTAAGCTTCGTGTAACGTCGAATAGCCAGAATTTTTTGTACTGTGCGTGCTCCCAGTCCAGGAACTCGCAATAAAAGTAGCTTGTCAGCTTTGTTTAAATCGATGGGAAATATGTGGCGATTGCGTAGCGCCCACGCAAGCTTGGGGTCGTGCTCCATATCTAGCATGTCGTTGTGTACGATTTCATCTAAACCAAATCCATAAAAGCGCAGGAGCCAATCGGCCTGATAAAGTCGGTGTTCACGGATAAGTGGTGCCGGTTTAAGAGGCAAGACTTCAGACGCATCTGGGATGGGCGAAAATGCAGAATAATAAACGCGCCGCAATTTTTGTTGACCATACAGTTTGACACTCGTGCCAAGGATAACTTTATCATTTGAGTCATCGGCTCCTATGATCATCTGGGTGGACTGTCCGCCAGGAGCAAAGCGAGGTGGACGTTTACCCGAGTAGGTTTTATCTACTTTGTGTTCATTTATTTTGTCTTTCAATGTATTCATTGAACCGTGAATTTCACCAAGGTCTTTTTCCGGGGCGTATTTGTTCAGCGAATTTTGCGTCGGCATTTCGATGTTTATACTTAGCCTATCGGCATATAAGCCAGCTTCAGCCTGTAGTTCAGGAGATGCATTCGGAATGGTCTTAAGATGAATGTATCCTTTAAATCCGTGATCAACGCGAAGAGACTTCGCGATGCGTACCATGCTCTCCATAGTCAGGTCAGGAGAGCCGACAATACCGGAACTTAAAAATAATCCCTCAATGTAGTTACGCTTATAAAAATTAAGCGTTAAATCAACTGTTTCTTTAACGGTAAAACGCGCTCGTTGAACGTTGCTAGACACCCTATTGATGCAGTAATGGCAATCGTATATGCAATAGTTGGTCATTAGGATCTTAAGTAATGATACGCATCGACCATCAGGGGTAAAGCTGTGACATATCCCTGACCCTCCTGTGAGCGAACCTATTCCTGTTTTGTCAGTTTTACCTGCTTTTCGTTTACCGGCGGAGCCACTTGCGCAAGAAGCATCATACTTAGCGGCATCTGAAAGAATTTCGAGTTTTTGAATGAGTTTGTCATGCATCGCAAATGGTCACTTTCTCTAGGCAAATGTACGTGGTAGACGGTCTGAAAAAAAACAAGATTCCATACCAGTACTTTGCTTGTTGTGGTATATCTCAATACTGTATAAGTGTACAGTATTAAGGGGAGTGAGTTTATTAAATTTGAAAGGAAAATTTTATCTTGCTGTGTGTAGAAAGTACCTTATACAACTTTAGTATAAGTTTTGGGTTGGTCTAAGCTGCTGAAAAATAAAGATTAACTATATGGTGCGGAAGGTGCATATGGTTAAGTAGATATGAGTGAATTACTTGATGTATTGAATAGACGAAAGTTTGTATTGTCAGGCAGAAAACATCTGCTGCAACGTGAAAGCTAGAAACTTAAATAGTCGAATGACTCAATACATTGGTGATAAATACTTCTAATTAAGTGGATTGTAGCGAGCTTATCGATACAAGTGCAAAATCGTTCAAGGAGTGGGGCATGAACTTTTTAAAGTGGGTTTATTCAGGCTTAGTGGTATCAGCAATCATTGTTATAGTCGGTGTAATTGGGCAAGGAAAGCTATCCGTAAGCCAAGCATCAGCTGATGACGAACAGCGCCCCGTTCACATGGATATTCAAAAAGTACAGCGCAACTTCTCATTGGTAGAATTTGATTTGTCGAAAAAGGCACATCTATTGAGAAAAACGCGTGTAGAGCACTACATTGCACAGGCTAAGCAAGCCGATTTAAGAGGTTGGAAATTTAAGCGTGATGAGTTTGTTGAGCGCGCCGAAAATATTCTAAATCACCATCTTACTCAATACGCGAATGATGTTAGTCAAGATGCGGAAACTTATACCGCTCAAGCAATCTAATACAAAGGCTATACATGAAAACGCGCCCTACATTCTTACAATGTAGGGCGCGTTTTTCGGTTGAGTGTTTTCCAAATTTATTCCGACAGCGCAGAAATATAAGCTCTTACCACTTTTTCAACAAAGGCCTGACAATCTTTGGCCGTGGTTGGGTCATATTCACCATGGTTGGTAATGTTGTTCGATAATACGCGAATACCTAAAAAGGGAACGTGGTAGGCATGTGCAATCTGCGCTGCAGAAGCGGTTTCCATTTCTTCCACACTCGTTCCCATATTCTTATGGAGCCATGCTATTCGATCTAACTCATTATTCCAAAAGTTACCACTGCCAATCGTTCCTTTAACGACGTTCCCGCGTTTGTACTGCTTGGATAGCGATAGAGCTAGGTTGATGAGCTGTTTGTCTCCTAAATAAAAACGCAACTTTTCTGCGTCTTTAGCGCTACTTCCTTCTCCCGCGCTGCCTTCTGACGCCATAAGATCCATCGGTAGCCAATTAAACGGATGAGAACCTTCTCCTTGAGCTAGCTTGGGCGTTTTAAAGTTGGATGCATTAATACTGCGTTCGCCAAGAACAATATCACCAACTTTTAAGGAAGGATCGTGGCCACCTGATGTTCCCTGATTGATGATAAGGCGAGGGTGGTATCTCTCTATGCCAATAGCGGTGGCGGCCGCTGTATTTTCTAAACCCTTACCGGTTTTAGCTACCACAATGGGATACCCGTCTAGTGTCCCTTTATAGAATACCGCATTACCTGAATACTCTGTTGTAGTGTTATCCAAAAGCGCAGCAAAGTATTCGGCTTCAATGGGCATGGGGCCTTGAATCATTATTGGCTGTAACGGAGCGTTCTGTGAAGCTACTTCTACACGCTTCATGGTGTGTACGTGCTGTGTATTTGCCCATACGCTATGAGTGAAAAGTGCCAAGAGCGTTATAATTGCTGAAAAACGTGTGTAGCGATTGAAAACTAGCTGCATGTCTATCCTTATTTTTGTCGTTGTTGTCCCGAGGAGTGTTAACGAATTCTCGTTGTTTTGTTGGATATGTTTCTTGTAATTTTGATACTGACTTAGATGAGTGTTCTTATTATAAGCGTCAGCTTACCACTGCTTTAGTAAATTACAGGCAAAAAAAAGCGAAGCATTTGCTTCGCTTTAATAGTGTATTCGTCGCTATTCGACTTCTACGATTTTAAGGGTATTGGTCGCGCCCACTTTTTCCATTTCATCGCCGTAAGTCAGGATGATACTGTCGCCGCTTTTCACTAACCCTTTCTCTTTAAGTGATGCAATGACATCGTACTTCAATTTGCCAGGTTCACTGTTTGAAGAGTCAAAGAAAACCGGCTTAACGCCGCGGCAAAGCGCCATCGTGTTAAGCGTTGATTCGTGACGAGACATCGCAATAATTGGCAGAGATGTAGTAATGCGAGACATTAACGTTGGTGTAGTTCCACTTTCAGTTAAACCTACAATCGCTTTAACACTTGGCAAGTGGTTCGCAGCGTAAACCGCTGACAGAGCAATTGACTCGCTAGTAGAAGAAAACTGCTGATCCATGCGGTGCTTGGAAATTTTAACGCTTGGATGTGTTTCCGCGCCTTCACAAACACGAGCCATAGCTGCAACTGTTTCAATAGGGAAATTACCCGCCGCTGTTTCAGCTGAAAGCATTACCGCGTCAGTGCCGTCTAGTACAGCGTTTGCAACGTCCATTACTTCTGCACGTGTAGGCATAGGGCTGTCAATCATCGACTCCATCATTTGCGTCGCGGTGATCACAACCTTGTTGAGCTGGCGAGAACGGGCAATCAGTTTCTTTTGAACACCAACAAGTTCCGCATCGCCAATTTCTACACCCAAGTCACCACGAGCAACCATTACCGCATCTGAAGCGCTGATGATATCCGTCATGGCTTCGTTAGACGCCACCGTTTCAGCACGCTCGACCTTTGCACAAATTTTTGCGTAGCAGCCAGCTGCTTCGGCAAGTTCTCGCGCGTAGTTCAAGTCTGCGCCGCTGCGAGGAAATGACACTGCAAGGTAATCAACACCAATTTTCGCGGCGGTTTTAATGTCTTCTTTGTCTTTTTCGGTAAGTGCATCTGCAGAAAGACCACCGCCTTGACGGTTAATGCCTTTATTGTTTGAAAGCTTGCCGCCTACTGTTACTTCAGTAATCACTTTGCGGCCTTCAACGCCAGTTACTCGAAGCTGAATACGACCGTCATCAAGAAGCAGAATATCGCCTGCTGATACATCATCAGGAAGCGCTTTGTAATCAATACCTACTTGATTAATATCACCTTCGTCGCGGCCTAATTCAGCGTCTAGAATGAATTTTGCGCCAACCTCTAAACGAACTGCACCTTCGGCAAAACGAGCAACACGGATTTTAGGGCCCTGAAGATCACCTAAAATCGCTACGTATTTACCTAGGTTCTTTGCTGCCTGACGAACGCGCTTTGCACGTTCAATGTGGTCTTCGGCTTGTCCGTGTGAAAAGTTCATGCGCACAGTGTTTGCGCCTGCGGCAATAAGTGCCTGAATCTTTTCAAGTGAGTCGGTTGCAGGTCCTAGGGTGGCAAGAATTTTCGTTCTTCTGGTCATGTGATTCCGTCGCTGTTTCTAAGTTAGAAAAGACAAAGAGTGATAGGCTACGCGTTTATACGGTATGCCTGTAATCGCTTTACGTAATTTTATTACAGAATAATAGTTGAATTTGACAAAAATGTGAATGAAATAAACAAAAACGCCTAACTGGCTCGACCAGTTAGGCGTTTTCGCTGATTTATTGAACCAATATTGCTACGGTAGGTGGTTCTTATTTGATCACGTGGGAAGAAAATTACTCACCACGCTTTTCATAACGTGAACCACGCAGCGTATCCTTTACTCGCTTGAGATTCTCTCTGAACTTGTTGCCGCGGCGCAGTGTAAAGCCGGTTGCCAGTACATCAATTAGCGTGAGCTGTGCGATGCGAGAGGCCATAGGCATATACATATCAGTATCTTCCGGCACTTCCAGCGATAACACGTAACTGCACTCTTGTGCCAGCGGGCTATCTGCTGAGGTAATTCCTACTACAGTAGCGTCGTTCATGCGGGCAATTTGCGCTATTTCTACTAAGCTTTTAGTTCGGCCCGTATGGCTAATCAATACAACAACATCGCCATCTGAACAGTTCATGCAGCTCATGCGCTGCATCAGAATATCTTCAAAGTAGACCACTGGAACATTGAAGCGGAAAAACTTATTTAGTGCATCGTGTGCCACTGAAGCTGAAGCGCCTAAGCCGAAAAATGAAATTTTCTGTGCTTGTGTAAGTAAATCAACAACGCGATTTACCACGTTCACATCCACAGATTGGCGCGCCACTTCCAGGGACGCCATGGTCGATTCGAATATCTTATTGGTATATTCGTCTGGGCTGTCGTTTTCATCAACATGGCGGTTTACATAAGGCGTGCCGTTAGCCAGGCTCTGCGCTAAATGCAGTTTAAAGTCTGGGAAGCCTTTAGTATCAAGTCTTCGGCAGAAACGGTTTACGGTAGGCTCACTAACATCCGACATCTTAGCGAGAGTTGCTATACTCGAATGAATGGCCGTTTGTGGGTTAGCTAGAATTACTTCAGCTACCTTTTTCTCAGATTTACTGAATGCCGCTTGGTTTTGTGTAATTTTTTCTAAAATGTTCATACAGATATAGCAATTAGTTAGCACAATTTATTGTAAGGTACACCCGTAATAGTACCCAATGTGACGTCTGTGACAAGAAAAATGTAATTTTTTGACAATTTTTGTTATTTCAATCGGGTTAAATGAGGGTAAACTGAGGGAAACAGTAAAGATTCAGATCCTATAGTTGGTACAAGTTGTAATTTTACTACATTTGGTGTTAACTATACGGTAAAAATAGTCGTTAGTGTTGTAAATAACTGTACAATACGCCGCGGACACATACATTTAAAAGGTCGACGAATATGGTATTGGATAATTCCTACGAACCCTGTGATTTTGTACTTTTCGGTACACTGGGAGATCTTTCACGACGCAAGTTGTTGCCTTCTTTATATCAGCTTGAAAAAGCAAACTTGATGCACCCAGACACCACTATTGTGGGTGTTGCGCGTCAAGAAATGGAGCTGGATGCCTATATTGAAGAAGTTCATGCCAACCTAATCAAGTTTGGCGAGAAGAACTTGTGTGAAGCCACTTGGGAAAAAATGAAAGCGCGTTTGCACTATGCATGTGTAGACATGAAGGACGTTGAAAGCTATTGCGTATTAGACGACCACGTTGACCCAAGCCGCACCATGGTGTGTTATTTAGCGACGCCACCGGCGATATACGGTGATATCTGTCGTGGCCTGCATAGCTGCAAAATTATCGACTCAAGCGTTCGCGTTGTGCTAGAAAAGCCAATTGGTCACGATTTGGCATCGTCTAAAGTGATCAATGAGCAAGTTGCAGAATACTTCGACGAAAAGCAAATTTACCGCATTGACCATTACCTTGGTAAAGAGACAGTACTAAACCTAGTATCACTGCGTTTTGCCAATTCTATTTTTGCTACTAACTGGGACCACAACTGCATTGACCATGTTCAAATCTCAGTTGCAGAGTCAGTGGGTATTGAAGGGCGTTGGGGTTACTTTGACGACGCGGGTCAAATGCGAGATATGGTGCAAAACCACTTGCTACAAATTCTAAGCTTGGTAGCGATGGAGCCTCCGACAACGCTCGACGCTGACAGCATTCGTGACGAAAAATTGAAAGTGCTTAAAGCGCTTCGTCCGATTAACTCGTTTAATATTAATGACAGCACAGTACGCGGTCAGTATACCTCTGGTTTCGTGAAGGGCGAAGAAGTGCCTGGGTACCTTGAAGAAGAAGGTGCTAATACGCAAAGTAAAACCGAAACCTTTGTTGCTATTAAAGCGGAAATTGACAACTGGCGTTGGGCTGGTGTGCCGTTCTACCTACGCACAGGTAAGCGCATGCCAACTAAGGTGAGTGAAGTTGTTATTTACTTCAAGCGTCAGCCACACAACTTGTTCGGTGACAGCTTCAAGAATCTCCCACCCAATAAGCTCGTTATTCGTCTACAGCCGGACGAAGGTGTAGAAATCACCGTTATGAATAAAGTACCTGGCTTAACCAGCTCAGGCTCTATGGATCTACAAAAATCTAAGCTAAACCTAAGTTTCTCTGAAGCGTTTGCCGATGAGCGTATTCCTGACGCATACGAAAAACTCCTTCTTGAAGTTATGTTGGGTAATCAGGCGCTATTCGTTCGTCGTGACGAAATTGAGCAAGCTTGGACGTGGGTAGACTCAATTCTTGAAGCGTGGAAGCAATCGAGCGAGCCGCCAGAACCGTATCAAGCAGGTACGTGGGGGCCGGTAGACTCTATAGGTCTTCTTGCTCGCGAAAATCGCAGCTGGTACGAAAGCAAAACAGGGAAGAAAAAGTAATATGGCGTTAACAACTCTATCATTTGAAACACCTGATGCGCTGACTGATGCATTTGCGCAAGACTTAGTCAGCATTTTAAAAACAGGTATTAAAACTCGCGGTCGAGCTTCGCTTGTCGTTAGTGGTGGTCGTACACCGCTGGCGCTTTTTAAACAACTAAGTGAAACCGAACTTGAGTGGGATAAGGTTGATGTCACCCTTGCCGACGAGCGCTGGGTTGAAGAGGGCCACGAGGCCAGCAACACCAGCCTAGTCAAAAATAATCTAATTCAAAATAAAGCCGCAGCAGCTCGTTTTATCGAATTGAAAAGCGATGCTAATGATGCAAACGAAGGCGTAAATGCCGCAGAGTCAAATCTGGCTAGCATGTCACAACCTTTTGATGCATTGATTCTTGGCATGGGGGAAGATGGTCACACTGCATCGCTTTTCCCTTGCTCTGAACAAGTACTTGACGGCTTAGATATGAGCAGCGGCAGAACCTGCATCGCTGTTCAACCTACAACAGCACCTCATCAACGTATTTCATTAACGCTACCAGCGTTACTCAATAGCCGTAATATCTTTTTGCATTTAACAGGCGAGAAGAAAAAACAAGTCTTACTTGATGCTATTGAAAATGCCACCGAAGCGCAAAAGCCCATCACCGCCGTAGTTAATCGCGCGCCGGTTACTTTGATGTGGGCGCCATAGGAGACAAACATGAATCCAAAAATTGCTGAAGTTACGCAACGAATTATCGAGCGTAGTAAAGAAACGCGTAAGGCGTATCTAGAAAAAATTGAGAGTGCACGACGTCAAGGACCACACCGTGGTGTGTTGTCATGCGGTAACCTTGCTCACGGCTTTGCAGCATGTGGAACAAGCGAAAAATCAGATCTTCGTTCAATGACCAAAGCCAACGTGGCAATTGTGTCTGCGTATAACGATATGCTTTCAGCGCACCAGCCTTACGAGACGTATCCTGCGCTCATTAAGGATGCAGTGAAAGAGGTAGGCAGCGTAGCCCAGTTCGCAGGTGGCGTACCTGCTATGTGTGATGGTGTTACACAAGGCCAGTCTGGCATGGACTTAAGCCTAATGAGCCGTGATAACATTGCTCAGGGGGCTGCCATTGCGCTTTCTCACAACATGTTCGATAGCGCACTGATGCTAGGTATCTGCGACAAAATCGTTCCTGGGCTTCTAATGGGCGCACTAACGTTTGGTCATTTGCCAACCGTTTTTGTGCCAGCAGGTCCAATGCCATCGGGTCTTCCAAACAAAGAAAAAGCCCGTGTTCGTCAAGAATTTGCCGAAGGTAAAGTAGGGCGTGACGCGCTGCTTGAAGCTGAATCTCAATCTTACCACTCTGCAGGTACCTGTACGTTCTACGGAACGGCAAACTCGAATCAGCTAGTGGTTGAAATGATGGGCTTGCACCTTCCTGGTTCGTCGTTTGTTAATCCGGGCACTCCTTTGCGCGACGCGCTAACTAAAGCGGCTGCGGTTCAAGCAACACGCTTAACTGACCTTGGCGACAACTATACGCCAATTGGTCATATTGTAGATGCAAAAGCCATTGTGAACGGCCTTGTAGGTCTTCTTGCTACGGGTGGTTCTACTAACCACACCATGCACCTTATTGCGGTAGCACGCGCTGCAGGTTACATCGTAAATTGGGACGACTTCTCAGATATCTCTAATGCTGTGCCTCTTCTTACTCGCATTTACCCGAATGGCTCAGCTGACATTAACCACTTTGTTGCAGCAGGTGGTATGTCATTGCTAATTAGACAGTTGCTTGATGCGGGTCTACTACATAACGATGTTAAGACCATTTGTGGTGAAGGCTTAGACTTCTACACTAAAGAGCCTGTGCTTAAAGACGGCGAATTAGAATGGCGAGACGGCCCAACGGAATCCCTTGATAAAGAAGTGCTAGCAACTGTTGACGCACCGTTTAAGCCAGATGGTGGTTTGAGTGTGCTTGACGGCAATCTTGGTCGTGGTGTTATTAAAACCTCAGCACTTCGCACGCCTCACTGTAATATCAAAGCACCAGCAGTTGTGTTTGAAGACCAGTTTGAACTCGATGACGCGTTTAAGTCTGGCAAGTTAGACAAAGACTGCATTGTAGTTGTTCGCTTCCAAGGTCCTTCAGCGATTGGTATGCCAGAACTTCACCGCTTAACGCCACCTCTTGGGGTGCTTCAAGATCGCGGCTTTAAAGTGGCGCTAGTTACTGACGGTCGTATGTCTGGTGCATCAGGTAAAGTTCCTGCAGCTATCCACGTGACTCCAGAAGCTTATAAAGGCGGTCTACTTGCTAAAGTGCAAGAGGGCGACATTATTGAGCTAAACACACAAACTGGTGCACTAACACTGCATGTGGACGATGAAACACTGGCTGCACGTGAAGCAGCGCCAGCGAACTTAGCTAAGCATCACGTTGGAATGGGACGTGAAATGTTTGCGGGTATGCGCGCTATTCTGACGGGTGCAGAAGAGGGTGCATGTTCACTGTTTTACACGCAGGAGCAAGCATAATGAGCCAGAAGTTTGTGGCTGATGTTGGCGGTACGAATATTCGTGTTGCAAGGGTAACCGAGTCAGGTGTAGCCGACATCAAAAAATATATGTGTAATGATTTCGCCAGCATAGACCTTGCTATTGCACAATACTTTAGCGACATGCCGGAATACAGCTTTTCGCAAGGTTGTATTGCAATTGCATGTCCAGTATTGGGCGATCAAGTCGAGATGACGAATCACAGCTGGGCATTTTCTCAAAATGCACTTCGCTCTCAGCTTAAACTAGACGCGTTGTTCGTTATCAATGACTTCACTGCCGTAGCGCACTCTTTGCCTGTATTGGGCGAAGAGCAAGTGGTACAAATTGGCGAAGGCACTGCGAAAGAAAATGGCAATATCGCTGTTTTTGGACCTGGTACAGGATTGGGTGTTGAGCATATTACAATGACCTCAACTGGCTGGCAGACGCTGGACGGTGAAGGTGGTCATGTAGACTTTGCACCGGTAGATGAAACCGATGTTGTCGTATGGCGTCACCTTCAATCTACCTTAGGACGTGCTTCTGCTGAAGAAGTAATGTCTGGACGCGGTCTGCATAATATTTACACCGCGCTAGCAAACCACGCATCAGCACCAGTTGTATTTACCGAGCCGGCTCAAATCACTGACGCTGCGCTGAACGGTACCTGTAAAATTGCTGAAGCGACGCTTACCCAATTCTGCCGAATTATGGGAAGCTTTGCGGGTAATTTAGCACTTAACATGGCGACCACGGGCGGCATCTTCATTGGTGGTGGTATTGCTAACCGTTTCCCTGAATTTATTCAAAATAGCGATTTTAGAGCGCGTTTTGAAGCGAAAGGTCAAATGAAGCACTACGTGAAAGACATTCCCACCTATTTAATTGCAGAGCCTGATCATGGTTTATTGGGTGCGGCTGCATATCTGAATCAAAATACAGCGAGCTAAATTATGACAACGAAATGGAAATACTCTCCAGAGGAAATTTTTGCGGCCGGTCCAGTTGTACCTGTTTTGGTAATCAATGACGTAGAAAAAGCGGTTCCTCTGGCAAAAGCGCTGATGGAAGGTGGTATTAAAGTACTAGAAGTAACGCTACGTACCCCTGCTGCTATTGACGTGATTAAGCGAATTGCACAAGAAGTGCCTGACTCGCTAATTGGTGCTGGAACCGTGACTAACGCCCAACAGCTTAAAGCGGTAGTTGAAGCGGGCGCTAAGTTCGCAATTAGCCCAGGTATGACGGCTGATTTGCTAAAAGCGGGTATGGATTCAGAAATTCCACTTATCCCTGGTATCTCTTCAACTTCTGATTTGATGAAGGGTAAAGATGCGGGTTATACCCACATGAAATTCTTCCCAGCAGAGGCTTCAGGTGGCGTTAAAGCCATTAAGTCAATCAGTGGTCCTTTCCCTGATGTGACGTTTTGCCCAACGGGTGGCATTGGTCCAAACAACTACAATGACTATTTAGCGCTTAACAACGTTAAATGTGTAGGTGGTTCGTGGCTTGCCCCTGACGACGCAATTGAATCAGGTGACTGGGCGCGTATTACGCAGCTAGCAAAAGAAGCTGTTGCGGGTGCTAAACAGTAATTTGCTGAACCTTTAAATGAAAAAACCTGCTCATTGGCAGGTTTTTTTTTATCTCTTGATCGTGAACTGCGACTGTCTACCTTCCGAAGTGTCAGTGAAATTGCGCTTGCACTTCAAAAAATTTACTTCGGAACAATAGATTGTTTCAGTGTGTGGCTAGCACCGGGGGACAGTGTCTTTCCCTGAGTTAGCGATGTTTCTACGCACAACATATGCTTATAGCCAAATGGGTCCATGTCTGAAATAGACGCTGCGCCTAACCACGGGTTCCACACTACCAAAGAGTCATTGCCGTCGGATACCACTTCCGTGAACGCGTTGCCTTCGACTTCAATTTCTGCCGTTTTAATCGGCGCAACATGAATGCGATCCGTTTCGCCTGTGATGGTGTACGGACTCGGTGTCGTCTTAAGCCCCCAGTCGTCAAGTTTGTCTTTATATTGACCTTCAATTCCAGTTATTTGGGTATGCTGAATGTGGTCAACGTGGAAATATGTATGTAGTGCACAGTTAAATTCGAATGGTACAACACCCGTATTTTCTGTAGTTAGCGCGACGTCCATCGTCTCACCAACGGTAATTACCATGGTCACGTTACAATCGTTCTCAAACCCTTCAGCTCGGGTAAAGCTTGGCGAAAGCGTAATCGTTGTTCCGCTTTCTTTATCTTCTGAATGAATCAGCTTCCACACTTGTGTTCTCAAAAAGCCGTGAGCGGGGAGGGCACCTTTTTCTCGACCGTGATCATCGCTAAACCAAGGCCAGCACACCGGAATACCACCGCGAATAGGTCGCTCTCCGTTCAAGTAAGCATGGGGGCTTACCCAAAGACGCTCTCTGCCATCGCTTTTAGGCACATATGACAAGATATGACCGCCAAATAGGCTAATACGCGCAGAGGCAAACGCATTATCTACGTCTAAAAAGGTAAGTCCATTAGACTCACTAACGGTAACTGAACTCACAGGTGGCATAAGCCCTCCTTGGACTAATAAGAAAACAACAAAGGGTAAGCGACGGGAAAGCGTATGTCGCTGGAATATCGTTATTATGCGTGTTTACGACCACGAAAAACAAAAAAGGTGCAAACGCCGTGTTTACACCTTTAGATTAACTCAACTTTAGCGTGAATAGTTTAACTATTTTAGCTTAATACCGTTAATTACTTAGAAATGTGAGCCACAAGGTCTAGAACCTTGTTTGAGTAGCCCCATTCGTTGTCGTACCAAGAAACGAGTTTAACGAATGTATCAGTAAGTGCGATACCTGCAGTGGCGTCAAATACCGATGTGCGAGCGTCGCCAAGGAAGTCGTTAGACACAACCGCATCTTCTGTGTAACCCATGATACCTTTAAGCTCGCCTTCTGAAGCTTCTTTCATTGCTGCACAAATTTCATCGTAGCTAGCAGGCTTCGCAAGGTTTACAGTAAGGTCTACTACTGAAACGTTTGGCGTAGGTACACGGAAAGCCATACCTGTTAACTTGCCGTTAAGCTCAGGGATAACTTTACCTACTGCTTTTGCTGCACCGGTTGATGATGGAATGATGTTCTGACCAGCACCACGACCACCACGCCAGTCTTTCATTGAAGGACCGTCTACCGTTTTCTGTGTAGCAGTTGTTGCGTGAACCGTTGTCATCAAACCGTCTACAATACCAAATTTATCGTTAAGCACTTTGGCAAGTGGAGCAAGACAGTTAGTTGTGCAAGACGCGTTTGAAACAATAGTTTCGCCAGCGTAGCTTTCTTGGTTAACACCCATAACGAACATAGGCGTGTCATCTTTAGAAGGTGCAGACATAACAACTTTCTTCGCGCCAGCTTCGATGTGCTTCGCGGCAGTTTCTTTAGTCAGGAACAGACCTGTTGATTCAACAACCACGTCAACGTCTACTTCATCCCACTTAAGTGCAGCTGGATCTCTTTCAGATGTAATGCGGATAGTTTTGCCGTTTACAACTAGGCTATTGTTATCTACTGTAACTTCACCGTCGAATAAACCGTGAGTCGAGTCGTATTTCAATAGATAAGCAATGTAGTCCGTGTCTAGTAAGTCGTTTATTGCAACAACTTCGATGTCGTTGCGCTCCGCTGCTGCGCGCATTACTAGGCGTCCAATACGGCCAAAACCATTGATACCGATGCGAATTGTCATAACGTACCCCGATTATTTAAATAAAATGAAAATAAATTACGTAAAGTATGGATCAAAATGCCATAATTAGCAAAATAAAAAGCCAAAGTGTTGCAAAATTACGAATAAGTGCTATTGCAATCGTATTCAGATATCGCCAAGCCCTTGTTTCTAGAATAATGTTAAAAATTTGTTTGTAGACGCACTATGTTTAATTTGCTTTGCGTCTTTTACCGAATAACAGGAATGACACACCATGACACAACAACTTCTGCAACAACTGGTTGAAATGCGGGGAATTGAAACCCAATACGTCGACGCATGGGGAAAGCCAGCAACCATCGCAGAATCAAGTAAAGCAAAACTGCTTAACACACTTGGCTATGACACCAGCAGTGATGAAAAAATTCAGTCACAAATTACACAAGATATAAAGTCGGTATGGTTGTCGCCGTTAAATCCTGTTCAAGTGGTTCGCAATACCCAAGAAATTAATCTAGCTGTTCGTTTGCCTATCGAGTTAGTGAACGATGATCACACGCTCACGGTCACCTGTGAAAATGGTGACGTGCTCACTCATCAATTTACGCCAGTTGACCAAGAAATGACGACGATGGCGCATATCGACGATGTAGAGTTTCATGAATACGTAGTAACACTGCCTTTGGATTTGCCCCTTGGTTATCACGATGTAGCCTTAAGCGCTGATGACGATGAGTTTGCGCGTTCTCGCTTAATTGTGGCACCAGAAGCGTGCTACACGCCAAACGAAATTAAAGAAGGCAAAAAAATATGGGGCTTAAGCGTTCAACTTTACTGCGTTCGCAGTGAAAAGAACTGGGGGATTGGTGATTTTTCTGATTTAGCTCTGCTTATTGAAAAAGCCGCTGGTGTGGGCGCAGACTTTATCGGACTCAATCCTATTCATGCGCTTTACCCCGCAAATCCCAACGCGTGCTCGCCTTATGGGCCAAGCTCACGTCGCTGGCTTAATTATTTGTATATCGATGTGACTGCCATTGACGGCTATGACGATGCATCAGTACAAGCGGTAGTGAGCAGTGATGAGTTTAAAGCCACGCTTGAACATGCACGTAACGTAGAACATGTAGACTACGAGGCAGTCGCCCATGTGAAATTGGCTGCGCTTAAAGCAGTATTTGATGTTTACGATGCCAAATACCTTCGTAAAAGCACCAAGCAAAATAAGGCGTTTAAAGCCTTCGTAGAAGCGGGCGGTGAAAGCTTAGACATGTTAGCGGTGTACGACGCCCTACAATCGCACCTAAAAGCTGAAGGTAAAGACAGCTGGGGATGGCCGGTATTCCCACAAGAATACAAAGACTATTACAATCCAGCCGTGGCTAAGTTTAAGAGTGCAAACGAACAAGACGTCAAATTTTACTTGTTCCTACAGTGGATTGCCGCCCAACAGCTTGAGCTTGCAAGCAACAAAGCTACTGATGCAGGCATGACCATTGGTCTTTATCGGGACTTGGCGGTAGGCGTTAGTGAAGGCAGTGCGGAAATTTGGGGTAACAAAGACCTATACTGCACAGGCGCAAGTGTAGGTGCTCCACCGGATATCTTGGGCCCACTAGGCCAGAACTGGGGGTTGCCGCCTATGGACCCTCGTAAGCTGTATGAACAGGGTTACCAGCCCATTATTGACCTGTTTGCGTCTAACATGGCGTCGTCAGGCTCATTGCGTATCGATCACGTCATGGCGTTGCTGCGTTTATGGTGGGTTGTGAAAGGCGATAACGCTAAAGATGGCGGCTATGTTTATTATCCTGTAGACGATTTACTCGGTATTCTAGCGCTAGAAAGTCACCGCAATCAGAGCCTGGTTATCGGTGAAGACTTGGGTACTGTACCCGAAGAAATTCGCAGCAAGCTTGCTGACAATGGCGTGTACTCATACCGCGTATTTTTCTTCGAACAAGCGGAAGACGGCGGTTTCTTCTCACCTAGCCATTACCCTGTTCAGTCTATGTCAACGTTGACTACCCACGATATGCCAACGCTGATTGGTTACTGGCACTGTTTAGATTTAGAGCTAGGCAAAGAAATAGGGCTTTATCCAACAGAAGAAATCCTTCAAACGCTTTATGCGGATCGTCATGAAAACAAACAGGCGATTTTAGATACATTGCACGGCCACGGTTCAATTGGCGACAATGTAGGCCGCGATGTTAATCATACGGGTATGAATCGCGAACTGAATAACGGTATGCAGGTGCATATGGCAGGTGGCTCGAGCGCATTATTGAGCCTGCAATTGGAAGACTGGTTAGAAATGGATAAGCCGGTCAATATTCCTGGTACTTTTGACGAGTATCCAAACTGGCGAAGAAAACTCACAGAGAATATCGAGTCGATGTTCGATAGACATGATATAAATGAGTTGGCGTCTAAACTTACTCATGCAAGAAAGCAAGCAAGTCAGGGTTAATTGCCATTATCAAAGAAATGATAATAGGCGGTTGCCTGGGTAACTTAAACGAGTAAGATAAAGTACCAAGACGGTACTTGATAGAGCTTAAATGTATACAACGCATTTAAGCTCACAATTCAACCCGCTGCCAACGCGGGTTTTTACTAGGAGTAGCGAATGCAATTAGCGCAGCAGTTTGAACAGGTATTATGTTCTCAGCCGTTTTCCCATTTAGGTGTAGTTAAAAATCAGCAGAAGTTGGTACTTCGCGTTTGGCGTCCTAATGTCAGCGAGATAACGATTGAATGGGAGAATGCAGCGCTAGCAAATGTAACCGTTACCTCCAAAAATGGTCTTTTTGAAACACCATTGCCTAAAGAATATCAGGGTGAGGTTTATCGCGTTATCGCCGAAGGCTTGAATGACGATAAGGGCTATATCGATCCTTATCAATTCTCCGAGCAGGCGTATCATGCGGTACACTACATCGATAGCAAGCCTTCAAACTTGTACGAGCAAGCGGGCGCGCAACTTTTAACACTCACTTCATCACAAGGCGATGCGATAAAAGGTGTCAGGTTCTGCGTTTTCGCGCCCAATGCGAGTACGGTGTCGCTCATTGGTGATTTCAATCAGTGGGATGGGCGCACGCATCCTATGGAAAAGACCTCCATGGGATACTGGGTACTGTTTGTGCCAGAACTCGCAGAGGGAGAGCGCTACAAGTATCATATTAAAGATGCACACGGCCACGACCTACCGCACAAGGCTGACCCACTTGGCTTCAGTGCAGAGCAGTATCCTTCTCATGCTTCGAAAATTTACAATCACAATAACTATGAGTGGAATGATAGTGCATGGATGGAAAAGCGAAAGGGGAATAAATACAACAGCCCAATGAGCATTTATGAGGTGCACCTTGGCTCTTGGAAGCGCCCGGGTATTGAAACTGATGCGCGCTATCTTACTTATAAAGCGCTGGCCGATGACTTAATAAGCTACGTCAGCGATATGGGTTACACTCACGTTGAATTGCTGCCTATTTCCGAGTTTCCTTTCGATGGGTCATGGGGCTATCAGCCCGTGGGAATGTTCGCACCAACGAGTAGATTTGGAGACCCAGATGAATTTAAATACTTTGTTGATAAGGCTCACCAAGCAGGTATAGGCGTAATTATCGACTGGGTACCTGCACATTTCCCGGAAGACGGCCATGGCTTGGCGCGATTTGATGGTTCTTGTGTTTATGAATATGAAGATCCGAGGAAAGGTTGGCATCCGGATTGGAATTCTTGCATTTACGATTTCGGCAAAGACACAGTTCGTCAATTTTTAGTTGCAAACGCACTGTTTTGGCTAGACAAATTTCACGTTGATGGACTCAGGGTTGATGCAGTGGCATCCATGCTTTATCTCGATTACTCACGTAATGACGGCGAGTGGATCCCGAATGTGGATGGGGGTAACGAAAATTACGAAGCCATTAGTTTACTGAAATGGATGAATGAAGAAGTGTACAAGCACTTCCCTGACGCCATGACAATTGCCGAAGAATCAACGTCGTTTCCTAAGGTTTCTCGTCCAGTATTTGATGGCGGTTTGGGCTTTGGCTTTAAGTGGAACATGGGGTGGATGCACGACTCATTACATTACATTGCTAAAGACCCAGCATACCGCAATTACCACCATGGCGATATTACCTTCAGCATGGTTTACGCGTTTGACGAAAACTTTGTGTTGCCTATCTCGCACGATGAAGTGGTACACGGCAAAGGCAGTATGCTGCACAAAATGCCTGGCGATGAATGGCAGCAAGCCGCTAACCTGCGTTGTTACGCGGGCTTTATGTACGGTCACCCCGGCAAGAAGCTTAACTTTATGGGGAACGAGCTTGCGCAGGCACGAGAATGGAACCATGACAGTAGTTTAGACTGGCACTTGCTCGATTACGAAAAACACAAAGGCATTCAAGCGCTTTATAAGGCGCTCAACCACCTCTATACGTCTACGCCAGCGCTTTACGAGCAAGACCACGAACCAGGGGGCTTTGCTTGGCTGGACCACAATAATGCAGACCAAAGCGTGGTTTCATTTGTTCGCATGTCAAAAGATGCGAAGCAAAAAGTATATGTGGTATCTAATTTTACGCCTGTGCCACGTCAGAACTTCAGAATAGGCGTAGAGGATGCATGCACGCTAACGCTAGCACTAAACACTGATGATGGTGCATATTGGGGTAGTGACTACGACGTTGCTTCTACTGTAAATACGCAACCCATACCTTGGAATGAGCGTACTCACTCTGCAGAAATCACGTTACCGCCGCTAGCCACGGTATTTTATGTTACCAATGTGGATTAATCCGACTAGAGCGACACGCCCTAGTGAAGAGATAAATTGAGAACGAAGTGAACGAAATTCGAGACACCGCACTAATTGTAGAAAGTGGAATGGGAAAGGCATATCCACTTGGCGCAACAGTTACACAAGATGGTTGTAATTTTGCCGTATACGCGCCCGATGCGAAGGCGGTCGTGTTGTGTTTTTTCAATAGTGACACAGAAGAGGCGGTGAGTGAGCATCCATTGCCTGAGAAAACTGGTGATGTTTGGCACGGTCGTTACAGCGGCGTTAGCGCAGGACAATACTATGGTTATCGCGTAGAACGCGGTGAGGGAGGGTTACATGCGGTACCCACCGACAAACTGCTAATCGACCCTTACGCCAAGAAAATTAGTCGCGCAATAAAATGGGACGCTAGGCAATACAAACACGACTCTCAGTTTATGATCCCCAAGTGCATAGTAATTGATCAAAATGACTATGCACCCAGTCATGTTAGCGCGCCTGTTATACCGAAACACAAGCGAGTAGTTTACGAAGCACATATTAAGGGGCTAACAAAACTCCATCCCGATGTACCTAAAGAACACCGTGGCAAATTTATCGGTGCTGCCCATCCGAGTGTCATCAAGCATCTCAAAGCATTAGGCATAACCACGGTGCAATTTATGCCGTTGTGTTCATTCATGCCTGAACCATTTATTACAGAGAAAGGCTTAACCAATTATTGGGGATATAACCCGGTTAACTTCTTTGCACCTGAACCACGCTACGGTGTGGCAGACGCGCTTGCTGAACTGAAGTCTATGGTAGATGCTTATCATACTGCCGGACTTGAGGTTATTGTTGATGTGGTTTTTAACCATACAGCAGAGGCAGGCAATGGCGGTCCTATTCTTTCTTATAAGGGGTTTTGCCCTTACCAAGCGTACTTATTAGAGCAAACGAAAAACGGAGAATTGGTTTATTCCAACCATTCAGGCTGTGGTAACACGGTAAATACCGCGCAGCCATTTATGATGGGACTTATTTTAGATGCCATGCGCCACTGGGTATCCGTAATTGGCGTTGACGGCTTTCGTTTCGATTTAGCAGTATGCTTGGGAAGAGAGCCACAAGAATATAGTAAAAAATCTGGGCTGCTGAGAGCCATTAGTAGCGACCCTGTTCTAAAAGAGAGGGTATTGCTTGCCGAACCCTGGGATATTGGGCCTGGCGGCTACCAAGTGGGTAACTTTCCGTCCCCGTGGTTAGAGGTGAATGATAAATACCGCGATACGGTGCGCGCCTTCTGGCGTGGAGACGATGGCGTTACCGCGGACTTTGCTACCCGTTTAATGGGCTCACGAGATATATTTCACAAAGGCCATCGACATATCAGTACGTCGGTAAACAACGTGACATATCACGATGGGTTCACGCTGCACGATATGGTGACCTACGCCGAACGTCACAATCTCGATAACTTAGAAGAAAATCGAGATGGCCATGGACACAACCTGTCTGCCAATTATGGTATTGAGGGGGAAACGAATGACGAGCAGATACTCGCTATGCGTGAGCGTCAAAAGCGCAATCTCTTTGCAACGCTGATTTTCTCGCAAGGTACCCCGCATATTCTTGGTGGCGATGAATTAAGCCGCACCCAAAATGGCAATAATAATGCCTATTGTCAGGATAATCCTATTAGCTGGATGAATTGGGAATTAAACAAGCGCAAGCAAGATTTTCTTAGCTTCTGCCAATATGTGATCCGTTTGCGTCAGTCCTCTTCACTGTTAAGCGAACTAAAGCTGCACGATGATACTTTTACGCTCTCACGAAATGTAAAAGAAATAAGTTGGTATAAGCCCGATGGTTCTGACAAAGCGTCTGAAGACTGGAATGCGCATCATAACAAAGCGTTTGGTGTGGAAATAAAAGGTTGCGTAACGGGCGACCAGAAGCCAGAGCACTGGTTCTTGTGTGTTAATGCAAGTGAAAGCGACGTGCGTTTCCACCTACCTTCTGTCATACCCAGGGGAGGGTGGACCATGCACCTGGATACGCGCTACAGCTCTCTTGAAGAACAGCCTTCAATTTGTATTCAGAAGGTGTTTTTACAGGCCAGCAAATCGCTAACGTTGTTCAGTTTTTCTCAGTTCTCTGGATAGAATAATGGCTTACAATTTGACCTTATACTTGGTTTAGAGTGCCTTTAAAGAATTTAAGAGTGCCGCTAAACGGCTCTAAACCCAGTGCACGTTAGCCGAATAAGAAACAGAGTCTTTACCTTTGTGTGAATTTCATACAGCATGGGTAAAAGCGCGTAACGCAGGTGCTGAATGCGTGCCAAAATCTCGGCTAAAATAGCTTACAAAACCCGTTAATGTTTACCGCTGGTGACAATTACACCACTGCGCACTAAATTGTTCGCTTAGACTGTTCTTTATTCTTTCAGGTGGTATCATGCGCAGCCATCTGAAATGTGAGGGTGTTCCTATGCAAAAGAAAGGTGGTAATTCGCACGAAGACAAGTCGTGTGATATTGGTTTTATCGGTTTAGGGGTGATGGGTAGTAACCTAACCATGAACCTAGTGGACCATGGCTATCGTGTAGCGTGTTTCGATTTAGACCAAAATAAAGTTGAGTCTATTCTTGCCAAAGACGCAAGCGAAAGAGCTGAAAATACTGAGCCTCGTGTTGAAGGCTGCAGTTCTTACACCGAGCTTTTAAGCAAGTTAAAAGCCCCGCATCTTATTATTATCTCTGTGCCTGCTGGCGATCCTGTTGACCACGTTTGCAATCATCTTATTGACGCCGGAATTCACGCTGACGATATCGTGGTTGATACTGGCAACAGTTTGTGGACAGACTCTGTAGCACGTGAAGAGCAGTACAAAGGTAAATTTATCTTCTTCTCTACCGCCGTGTCAGGTGGTGAAGTAGGCGCTCGTTTCGGGCCATCTCTTATGCCTTCAGGCAACCCTTATGCATGGACACGCATTGAGCCTGTTCTTAAAGCTATTGCTGCAAAGGTTGACCCAGAAACAGGTAAACCATTAGAAAGCCATACGCCTGGTCAACCAGTGTTAGAAGGCGAACCATGTGCGACCTACATCGGTCCGGTTGGAGCCGGGCACTATGTAAAAATGGTGCACAACGGTATCGAGTACGCCGACATGCAGCTTATCTGCGAAACTTACCATGTTATGCGCGAAGCGCTATATATGGCGCCTGCTGAAATAGCAGAGGTGTTTCGTCGCTGGAACGAAGGCAAGCTGAATAGCTACCTGATGGAAATTAGTGCTGAAGTTCTTGAACAAATGGATCCAGAAACCCAGCAGCCGTTGGTTGATGTGATCTTAGACAGAGCGGGTCAAAAAGGTACAGGCCTTTGGACTGCAGTAAGCGCATTACAAGTAGGTAGTCCGGCACAGACCATCACTTCTGCGGTATTCGCGCGCAGTATTTCTAGTTTGAAAGACGAGCGTGTAGCTGCGAGCAAGGTTCTTGCAGGCCCTGATGCGCCATCATTCAGCGATGATGAGAAAATGTCGATCATCAACAAGCTAGAGCAGGCGCTTTATTGCTCTAAAATCTGTGCATACGCACAGGGCTTCCAGTTAATGGCAATGGCAGGCAAAGAACACGGCTGGACACTGGAGTTTGGTGAAATAGCTAAAATATGGCGTGCAGGCTGTATTATTCGCGCCGTATTTCTTCAGTCTATTTCTCAGGCCTACGAGAATAACGAAGACTTAGCCAACTTGCTTATGGACCCATTCTTTGCGGAACAAATTACACAGTATCAATCTGATTGGCGTGAGTCTATCGCCCAAGCGACACTGGCTGGCGTGCCTTGCCCTGCCATGATGTCGGCGCTAAGCTATTACGATTCATATCGCACAGCAGTGTTACCTGCTAATTTGCTGCAAGGCCAGCGCGATTATTTTGGCGCACATACTTATCAGCGAGTAGATAAGCCAGCAGGTAAAAAGTATCACATCGAGTGGAGTGATCCTGCACGTCCGCAAACCGCTATCAAAAAATAGTATGAACTAAATAGTGTTACACGCGCTCATAATTGAGCGTAAACTATCGAAAGGTGTATTTGTTTTCAAATACACCTTTTTTGTTTTAAGAGGTAAGTTATGTCGACAGATGAAAAAGCAAATGCATCAATAGCTAAAAAAGACTGGAAAACTGAGCTCACTGACGAGGAATATTATGTATGCCGCGAAGCGGGTACTGAGCGACCTTTTACTGGAGTATTGCTAGACGAGCAGCGAGATGGATTGTACGTGTGTAAGTGCTGCGAAGCGCCACTTTTCCCCTCAGATACTAAATTTGATGTTGGTTGTGGATGGCCTTCTTTCTATAAGCAGCTTGATGACGGTAATGTAGATTACAGAGAAGACTTGAGTCACGGTATGCGTAGGGTTGAGATTTTTTGTAAGCAGTGTGGCTCGCACTTAGGCCATGTATTTCCAGATGGTCCTGCGCCAACGGGTCAACGCTACTGCGTAAATTCGCTATCTATGACCTTTAAAGGCGAAGATGATACACAAATTAAAGGTTAAAAAGCCCTAGGTGAGCGCTTGATTAAGGTAAACATCTGATTAAATTTTGACCTTGCGTGGGAAGTCGAGAGATCCAATCATAAAAAACCGCCCATAAATGGCGGTTTTTTTAATTATTTACCAATGAAATTGTGTAATTGAGTTTCAAAAAATCAGAGCTTATCCAGTTTCAATAAATCTGCGTTGAAGGTCGCGCTATTCAAATTACTGACTATTTCATCAACAATGTTATCTAGAATACCTACTGGAAGGGCATAGCGTTGTCCAAGTTGAACACGCTGAGTGTCGTTAAGTCTCTCATCGAAGGCTTCAGCCACACCATACCAAACATAGGCAAGGCGATAGTTGTCCATATCCATTCCCATTGAAGCAAGCGAGTAGAAAATGCTGACATCAATGTCGTCGCTATCTGTATATAAACTTAGCGCGCGATATAAGGTTTCAATAGTACGCTTTTGGTCTGTTTTAATCTGAACAGAGGCCAGTGCGACCAGCAGCTTTGGATCGCTTACGCGGTTGCTGGCAGCGTAGCGCTCAAAGCGATGAAAAGCCTCTTTGTCGCTATATCGTGTCCAATGATAGTAAGAAAGGTAAGGATCAAGGGAGTCTTTCGTCTCGCGGCTTAGGCGTTTAATTTCACGCTGAGCAGTAATAACGCCTTTTAGCCGTGTCGCTTCCTTGCCTTTGCGTTTAACGTGTTCGATATGCTGCACTTCTTCAACGCAGGTGAGATACTCTTCGAAGTTCAGAAGGAGAGGGTACTTGTAAGCGTCGTCTTTTGAATCTTGATTGTAGTAACGTAAGCGAATAATCTCAGCTCGCTCGCCGCGACAACGGGCATCCAAACTCAAATCTAAGCAAATCTCGCTGTGAGATTCACAAATTTCACTGATAGTAGGTTCAAAAAGATCGCCACAACCCGTCAGTGTTGTCGCTGCTGCCAGCCACACCGTCGTTACATAACCTTTTGTTGGAAACTTACTAAATAAACTCTCTGTTACACGAGTTTTCATAGAGGTTTTGAAACTTATCAACAATTTGGTCTTCCTTGCTTGTTTATTTAAGATACTGCTCGTCACCGTCAGGCGAAAACTCACCTAGTGTACCCTAAAAATAATAAAAAGCTGACGCGTAATTAGGATTAGTTGTACGTGTTTGTGCCACACAAAATTTGGCCGCGCATACAACAATGACAACACCGTTAAATTAATATCGATGAAGGCAGAAGCATGAATCAACAGTTTGAGCAGGAATTACAAAGCAGCTGGCAAGAGCGTCAGGAATACGCAGAAATGATGTTGCCCCTTATTGGTAAATTGTATCGCAATAAGGCAGTTGAAATTTCGGTTTATGGACGCTCGCTACTGAACGCCAGTGCTATTGATGTTATTAAAGCGCACCGCAAAGTGCGTCTGCACGAAGGTATTAAGCTACGCCTACGCGAAAGCTATCCAATCTTAGAAGCCTTGAGCAACATGAAGCTTGCTCCTGCACAAATTGATATTGGTAAATTGGCTTTTGACTTTCACTACGGTTCTGCGGTCGACAATAGCGACCTTACGGCCTACCTTAACGAAAAACTAAACGACGTTGCCGATAAAGAGGACGATAAGAAACCTCAGGACGTTGTACTATATGGTTTTGGCCGTATAGGTCGTTTACTTGCTCGCTTGCTTATTGAACGCCAAGGTAAAAACAATAAGCTTCGCTTACGCGCCATTGTGGTTCGTGGCGGACGCGATGGCGACCTAGAAAAACGTGCAAGCTTACTGCGCCGCGATTCAGTGCATGGGCCGTTCAACGGCAGCATCACAGTTGACCACGAGCGTAACGCGCTAAAAGCAAACGGTTCATACATTCAAGTCATTTATGCCAACAGCCCAGATGAAGTGGATTACACTCAATATGGTATTGATAACGCTATCATCGTAGACAATACGGGTATTTGGCGTGACCGCGACGGCCTTGGCCTACACCTTAAAGCTAAGGGTGCAGCGAAAGCTATCCTTACTGCCCCGGGTAAAGGTGACATCAAGAACATCGTACACGGTGTAAATGACGAAGAAGTCACACCAGAAGACACAATTGTATCTGCTGCAAGCTGTACGACTAACGCAATAACGCCGGTACTTAAAGCGCTAGACGAAGAATATGGCATTGAAAACGGTCACGTTGAAACCGTTCACTCTTACACTAACGACCAAAACCTTATCGATAACTACCACAAAGGTGATCGTCGTGGACGTAGTGCGCCACTTAATATGGTTATTACCGAAACGGGCGCTGCGAAAGCCGTTGCCAAAGCATACCCGAAACTGGCAGGTAAACTTACCGGCAATGCTATTCGCGTACCTACACCTAATGTGTCGCTAGCGATTTTGAACCTAAACCTTAAAACGCCGGTGGATCGCATTGCAGTTAACGAGTTCTTGCGCGATACCGCGTTGTTCTCAAAGCTTCAACACCAAATTGACTACACGGCAAGTAAAGAGATTGTATCAACAGACTTAGTCGGCTCTCGCGCTGCGTCTGTGGTTGACTCTCAGGCGACCATCGCCGCAGATAACCGCCTGACACTATACGTGTGGTATGACAACGAGTTTGGTTACAGCTGTCAGGTACTACGTGTAGTTCGTGATATGGCAGGGCTTAGTTTCCCTACGTTGCCGCTTTAAGCAACACGCAGTTTAATTAACTGTATAAAAAACCGACCTAAGTGGTCGGTTTTTTGATGGTGTAAACATTTTGTATACTTTCGATAGTACAAAACCCGCTGTGTGCGTGGAATTTGTGTTTACGTCTATGCTAAATTAGCGCTCAAATAATGAGGAAAACGACAGTCTATGCATATTTCCAGTCAATTCGACAGCGGTAACATTGAAGTTGTTAGCGCACAATCACCAGACGATATCCGTCTAACCATTCCCAACGACAACCAATCTGAATTTGCTCAGTGGTTCCATTTTCGTTTAGTGGGCGAAACTTTTGTAACTCACACAATGACGATTGGTAATCTGGCTAAGTCAGCGTATCCAGAAGGTTGGAAGGGATATAACGTTCTAGCGTCTTACGACCGTCAAACTTGGTTTAGAATTCCTAGCGAATTTGACGGTGACAATCTTACGTTCTCACTAACGCTAGAACAGCCAAGTGTGTACTTCGCGTATTTCATTCCTTTTAGCTACGAACGTCACCTTGATCTTGTGCACGACGCGCAGATGTCACTACTGTGCGAGCACAAATTCCTAGGCCTTACCCTTGATGGCCGTGATATGTCTATGCTGGTTATCGGTGAAGAAACACCAGAAAAGAAAAAAGTCTGGATCACGGCACGTCAACACCCTGGCGAAACCATGGCCGAGTGGTGTGCCGAAGGTATTATTTATCGTCTGCTCGACGAGCAAGATGGTTTGGCGCGACAGTTGCTTGATAATGCTGTTTTCTACATTGTGCCAAACATGAACCCAGACGGCAGCGCACGCGGTCATCTGCGTACCAACGCTGTAGGAACCAATCTAAACCGTGAATGGGCGACACCATCGAAAGAAAAAAGCCCAGAAGTACTTTACGTACTGAATGCAATGAGCGAAATTGGTGTAGACATGTATCTTGATTTGCACGGTGATGAGGCATTGCCGTACAACTTTGTCGCAGGAAGTGAAGGTAACCCTAGCTACAATGACACCATCAAAATGCTTGAAAATACCTTTAAAGATGCGCTGTTGAACGCTACGCCAGAGTTTCAAGATGAATTTGGTTACGATAAAGATGAGCCAGGCAAGGCTAATTTAACCGTAGCATCAAATGCGGTGGGCGAGAAATTCAAATGTATGGCGTACACGGTAGAAATGCCATTTAAAGACAATGCAGATGTACCGGACGATATCTACGGTTGGTCGGTACAGCGTAGCCGTCAATTAGGTGAAGATTTACTTATTGGTGTGAATGCAGTTGTTAAAAAGCTAAAAGCATCAGAGCAATAAAACAAGAATAAGGAAGCGAAAGCTTCCGCAAAAAAGGCCTCGACAAAAAGAGGCCTTTTAATTATTAAAATAAAACAACAATTAAACATAATAAAAAAGGGGAATAACGTTGGAAGGGTTATATAGTTTTCTAACTATGCTCGATGGATTCTTAGGAGGCGCGTTCTGGTTTCCTTATGTACTGTTAGGCGTAGGTCTTTTCTTTACGGTTTATCTTAAATTTCCGCAAATTCGTTTCTTTAAACATGCTTGGCAGGTTGTTACCGGTAAGTTTGATAAAGAAAGCGATCCAGGCGACACCACGCACTTTCGCGCACTTACAACCGCACTGTCTGGTACCGTAGGTACAGGTAACATCTCAGGTGTTGCATTCGCTATTTTCCTTGGTGGCCCCGCTGCACTATTTTGGATGTGGGTAACCGCCTTTTTAGGTATGACTACAAAATTTGTTGAAGTTACTCTGTCGCACAAATATCGCGTAAAAACAGAAGACGGCACCATGGCAGGTGGCCCTATGTATTACATGGACCGTCGCCTAAACATGAAGTGGTTAGCGGTTGCATTTGCTGTTGCTACGGTAGTCAGCTCATTTGGTACCGGAAACCTTCCTCAAAGTAATGGTATCGCGCAAAGTATCGAAGCAACATTTGGCTTCGAACCTTGGGTGGTAGGTAGTGTACTGGGTATTCTTCTAGCCTTGGTCATTCTTGGTGGTATCCAACGCATTGCCGCGTTTACAGCGCGTGTTGTTCCAGTTATGGCTGTTATCTACCTCATCGGTGCGCTAGCGGTTATTTTCGCTAATCTAGACAACATTGGGCCTTCGTTTGCCGCAGTTATCGGTGATGCGTTTACTGGTTCAGCTGCCGCAGGTGGTTTCTTGGGGGCTTCGTTAGCTTATGCGTTTAACCGTGGGGTTAACCGAGGCTTGTTTTCAAACGAAGCGGGTCAAGGTTCTGCACCTATCGCTCACGCAGCAGCAAAAACGAAAGAGCCTGCTTCAGAAGGTATGGTGTCACTGCTTGAACCCTTTATCGACACTATTCTAATTTGTACCGTAACGGGTTTGGTTATTTTGTCGTCTGGCGTGTGGAAAGAAAAACACGAAAACGTCTTCGATCGTTCAGACATGTACTTTGTTGCAGGTCAATACGACGACTCGAATCAGGATGACGTAAACAAACTATATGGTTACTTGAATGAAATTGAAGGTAACAATGTACAGCCTTACACTGGCTCAATTACCGTTGTTAACGGCACGGCGGTAAGCGATGGTTTTACACTGCTTAACGCTAGGTCTGTAGCAGAAGACGTGAAGTATGCAGTAGGTAGTGAAGACTTGTTTACTGGCACGCTTAAGATTGTTGACGGAAAGCCGGTTAAAGAGAACCTTGAAGTAAGCGGTAAGTCACTGGTTCACTCGGCAGCGCTCACTACCATTGCCTTTACTCGCGGTTTCTTTGGTGATTTCGGTCAATATATCGTGTCAATTGGGCTTATGCTGTTTGCGTTCTCAACCGCCATCGCTTGGTCATATTATGGTGATCGCGCTATGACATATTTGTTCGGTCCTCGCTCCGTAATGCCGTATCGCGTCATCTACGTCGCCGGTTTTGTCTGGGCTGCATTCTCTGACACCACATTAGTTTGGGCGCTTTCAGCTGTGGCTATCGTCGTAATGACCTTGCCAAACTTGTTTGGCATCATGTTGCTTTGTAAAGAGATGAAAGAAACGGTTAACGACTACTGGTCTCGACATAAAAAATAAGGTGAGTATTGCCTAAAGCATTGCCCCTTCTTGAGTTTCGCTGAAGGGAAATGCAACTTGGCTATCAGGTAAAAATGCGTAGCGGTGAACTTTGTATAAAAGTTATCACCCTGCGCATTTTTGTTTTATGGCGATAAGGTTATTCCACAGAATCGACTTCATTGTTGTGATGAACTTAAGTATGATACCCATCCGCGTATAAATGCGTCTTTGCTCAATAGCAAGTTGCGCATTTCCATTTCGCACCCAATAAACAGGAGCAACATATGGCATTAGTTGACTGTCCTTCGTGTAACAAAAAAACGTCTGACAAAGCGAAGACGTGTCCTCACTGTGACTTTAAAATCGGTGATGCGACCTCTGAAGATATAGAGCGCAAACAAAGCTTACAAAGATTTAAAAAGTTAGCCAGTATCCAAAACCAATCCCTTCTTGCTATGCTGATATTCGTTGCGAGTTTTGGCTTCATGTATTGGGGCGGAACACGCCCAGGTGATTTGCAACATAATTTAGCTATTTTGGGCGCAGTGGTTGGCTTTGTTTGGTACTTAGTAAACCGCGCGCGTATTGTTTACATAAAGCGTTTTTCCTAAATGAATATAGAAGCACTTTTAGCCAGCATGACGCCGGAAATTTACGAGCGTCTGCGTCAGGCTGTTGAAACAGGTAAGTGGCCAGATGGCACGCCTTTAAACGAAGAGCAAAAAGCAAGCAGTATGCAGGCTGTTATGCTGTATCAAGCAAAAATAGAAAAGTCCTCTGAGCATATGACAGTAGGTGAAAGCGGCGAAATTGTACATAAAAGTAAAGCCGACTTTAAACGCTCGTTACGCGATGAGCAGGATGATGATAATACAATAGCGCGGTTTAAACAGGATGATATTTAGTCGTATATTTGCGCCTTCACACCAAAGCCCAAAGCCTGAAAAACGGATGCAGGCAATAGAGAGTCTCTCTCCCGAAAAGGCACAGGAAAAAACAATTCTTCACGAACTGGCATTTAATGACGAAGATGCAAATGTCAGTTTAGCAGCACTCGAAAAGCTTAATAGCTTTGTGCTGTGGCTTAAAAAGTCACAAATTGCCAAGCAGTCTCGCGTTAAAAAAGCGGCGGAGAAAAAGGTAAACGCCGCTTTGTTAGGCGAGGGGGATGTCACACTCTCCCGCCAAGAGATATTCTCTTTTTTAACTGAAACAGCCAACGCCGATTTGGTAGTGCAGTTAGTACCGCAAATGTTAAAGAAAGAGCCTATGCTCTTACAAGATGATGCGCTAGCTAACGCGCTAATCGAAAAAGTAGCGAAGCCATCGTTTACCCAGTTTGTTTTTTTAGAAGGCGCAAGTCCCCAACTGCAAACCCAGCTAATAAACGCCCATTCAGACGTATCAGATTTACAGAAACTAGCTAAGAAAGTGTCAGATGATGCGCTTACAAAGCAGATTAATGCACGTATTGACGCTATCAAAGAGGCAGCAAAGCGCCCAGTGGAGCTTAAAAAGCACCTCACTTTGGGACTTTCAAAATATCAGGCTTTGCTCGACAAATCAGATGTAGAAACCATTGATGAAAAGCGCAATGAGCTTGAGAGCGAATTGACAGGGCTGTTTGCTCAAATTGACTTACTCACTTCAGAAGAACTCGCTGATTATGAAGAAAAGCGCGCGCGTATTGGTGAGCAGCTCGAGCGATATTTAAGCCGTATCCGCCCAGCATGGGAAGAAAAGCAACAAGCGTCGCAACGTGCCAATGCCAAAGCATTGTGCGAACAGCAGCTTACTTATGCCAAGGAGCAGGTAGCTTGGTTGTACAATAACCGGCTTTGTGAAGCGACGCTTGCTGATGTTGCTACAGTTAATGAAAGCGTACGCGGTGTTGAAGCAACGCTTGAACAGCTAGCGCGTCTCGATGATGAATCTGCAACTGATAAGCGAATTACACAGATTAAGCGCTCTGTCGACGAACTAAACGAGCAGCTTGATCGCTTCTCTATGCAGCAGCAATACGGCCAAAAGCTACTGATAAAACTTCAGTCGCTCGAAGACATTGCCGCTAAGATCGTTTCGGCAAGCGATAGCGAGTCGGATAACGATACCCGTGATGTGAGCGTTGAAGAAGCTAGCGCATCAACTGAGGATTTGAGTCAAGTAAATGGTGGCGACGCATTACAAAGCAGTAGTGTAGTGGCTCTTAAAGCGGAGTTTGACGAAGCACGTCAAGCGTATAAAGCGCTTAGTCGCGAAATCGATGCCACTCCTAAGGCGTTGTCTAAGCGTTTTAACGCAGCGACAAGCCGTGTAAATGCCAAAGAGCGTGCTCAAAAAGCCAAAGAAAATGAGCAAGTGAAACGCATTAGAAAGCATATTAGTGTTATCGATAACTTAATTGATCAGGGTAAATTCCGCGTTGCTATTTCAAAATTTGCAAAGCTTCAGGAAAGTTATGCTGCGCTTCCTGGTTCAGCGAAAAAGTATGTAGAGAAACGTTTTGAAAAAACCGCTGGTGATGTGTCGCGCTTAGAAGGATGGCAGGATTACCTTGCTGCGCCGCGCAAACCCGCTCTTGTAGAAGAAGCAAAAGCGTTAGCCAGCGCTGACGCAGAAAATATTAAGCAAAGAAGTGAGGCCATTAAGTATCTTCGTAAGCAATGGTTATCACTAACACCGTCATCGTCAACGAGTGAAGAAAGTAGTGATGACGCGTTGTTACAGCAGCAATTCGATGATGCACTTGAAAAGGCCTTCGAGCCTTGTAGAGCGCATTACGCGAAGTTAGATGCACAGCGGGCTGCTGCGCGTGAACAGCGCATGTCGGTTATCGCTACGGTCAAGGCAATGGACATTAACATACCCGAAGCCGAGTTAGTGAAGGTATTCGATAGAGCGTCTAAGCAGTGGCACAGTGCAGGTCAGGTAGAACGCGAAATATATGAACAACTGAAGCAAGAATGGAAGGCGGTTTCATCGCCCATTCAGGCAAAAGTAAATCAATGGCAAAGAGACAACCAAGCCCAAAAGCGTGCGTTAGTCACCCAAGCTTGTCAACTTGCTACGGAAGAAGATGTCGCTGGCGCTGCCGACAAGGCTCAGCAATTGCAAAGCCAATGGAAGCAAGTAGGCCATGCAGGTAAACGTGAAGAGAGTAAGTTGTGGGCAGAATTTAAGGCTGCCAATGACACCGTATTTGAACGTTTAAAAGCCGAGCGGAAAGTACAGAATAATGCATTTAACGCGTTAGTAGATTCGCTACTCAAGCAAGTGGAAGCTGTTGACATCAACAGCGATGATGCAACGTTCAGTCAATCAATAAGCGACGTTCGCGCTCAGTTAACCGACTTGCCTAAAGCGCAACGTACGAAAGTAGATAAAAAGATTGATTCACTTGAAAGTAAGCGCGCGGCGCAAGCGAAAAATGCACAATCTCAAGCCCGATTGGCGCGAGCTCAGGCTCTGATTTCTTTACTACAGCTAAGTGTAGGTGAGGGAAGTGGTGATGAGCAATCTCTAGCGGAAACGTTAGGGAAGCGTTGGTCAAGCGTATTGGGTCAGTCTACTGGAAATAAAACAACTCAGCACGATAGACGATGGTTAACGGTAGCATTAGAAGTCGCAACAGGTATGCCAAGCCCAGATGCAGACGCATCTATACGCTCTAGCGTACAGCTACAAATGATGACATCTAAGTTGGAACAAGGCGAAGCGGCAACAGCTCCCGACATTCTTGCTGACTGGTTATCATACGACTCGATAAGCGAAGAAGATAACCATTTGCTGCAACGAGTTGTTTCAGTTATTGATACTCATCCTGAAATTGTTGCTTAAACGGAAAGCCTAAATGGAAAACAGTGTTGAGTTTCAATTTGAAACAGAAATGTCTGCCTATCGCTTTTTGAATACCGTGAAGCATATTGACGCAGAAGGGTTAAGAGTGAAGTTCGGGCGTACGGATCATCACGTGAGTGTAAAATACCGTTACGGCGTAGGTGAATTTGATTCGACGCTATCTACACTAGACGATCTTGCTCGTGAATTAGGCGGTGAAGAAGTGTCTTAACTAACCAGTTAGGTCAAACCACGTCGACTGTAAATACAAAAAGGGCCAGACAATTGTCTGACCCTTTTTTGATAAAAACGTGATTAACAGTCTTTATCTTCAGCGTCTACGCCTTCTTTCACATCTTCACAAGCGTCTTCAACGGCATTACCTGCATCGGTAACAATTTCGTCTAGCTCTTCGCCTGCGTCTTCCGCTTCACCGTCACCGCAAGCTGCTAGTGATAGTGCAAATGCTGATGCTACTAGTACCTTTGATAAGTTTTTAAATGAAAACATATCCTTACTCCTTTTTCCTATTAAAATACTTCTAACTCTTAGGCTCTTGGTGCTCTACCACGTAACGCATTTGCGATAAGTGAGATTACGAGCAACGCGATAAACACAAAGAAAAGAAACTGTGCGATACCTGTTGCTGCACCTGCGATGCCTCCAAAACCAAAAACTGCTGCAATAATGGCGATGATAAAAAATGTGATTGCCCAACCTAACATAACTAAATCCTCGTATTGCTTCCGTTACTTTCACTTTAAACTAATGCTATCTTTGTGCCTGTTTTTTAAGTTATTGAAATATATTGATATAATTTAATTTTTCTCTGGTTGTCAGACCGTATCTGCAGGCAATTAACGTCACGATTACACGTACGAATGCATTTTTTACATGATTGAGTAAGGCCCTAGTCACCCAACTTTACTCTTTGTGTGTTAAGGGCCTTTGGCTGGAGTTATTTTTTGATTCTTACCAGCTTCCGAAGAATGTGAGAGCAAGGTTGTGGTTTGTTATGGCGTCTGAATTGGCGCCTGGCGACGCAATATGATTATGTAAGTATCCCATCTCGACGCGCCATTTCTTGTTGAGGTGATAGGCCGGTCCCACGTAAAGTCTATTTTGATCAAACCCGCTATTTTGGCCCCAGTCTGTGTCGTTCAAAGCCCAAAATACCTCGTCCCACACGACTATTGACCATTGCTCATTTAAAGGTTTCGACCACCGTATAAATTGTCTAAACCTATAGCCTGTATCATCGCCTTCATCGCTCCTGAATCGCTGCTCCAAACGACTTCTACCTGAAATGGTACCGCCCATAAATTTGCTTAATGAATACGTGGCTTGCTGCCACACCCTGTCTTCTTCAATTGAACCGCTGTCTGAGTCTATCGTTACTCTTGCAACACCCAGCCACAAGGTCGTATCGCTTGATAGTTGGTAGCCGACACCGGGACGAACGATAGAAACGCCTAGCCGAGATGCGTCGTCTTTAAAGCGTAAATGACCGTCAAACCAAAATTGCCATTTACCTTTATCATCGGCATTTCCAGTGAGTGCGAGGGCATTCCAAGATTGAAAATCTGACTCGGCGTGTGACTTAACGCCGGCTGTCATCGCCATCGCAAGTAGTAAGACGCAACGCGTCATAATTCGTTTTGCGCACATAGTTTTTCTCGTTGAAAATAAAAAAGAGGCAAAGCGAAAGGGAAGGGACGCCTTGCCTGCAAAGGGAGAGTGTTTCGCCCCTCACACTTCCTAAGAATGGAGGGGCAATGGCCTATCTAGTTACCGTTTGGGTTGTAAGGTAACGAAGATTGGTGAGCAACAATACGCAGGTCGCCGTCACTATCTTTGACATAGGCAAACGTGTATTCCACCTTCGTTTCGCCACCTTTTGTATCAGTAAAGAAGTAGTTGCCCATCGCCACGGCCATGCGACAGCTGTTGTTGATAATACCCACATTATCGAATTTCACATTTGTGTATGGCTTTATAGCAAAGCCTTTGTCCTCTTCGTAAGCGTCATTACCGCCAACAAAGTATGAAAGCGCAGCATCGAAGCTTGAACGGAACTGGTCGTTAGCTGCAAGCGTTGGTTTAAACAGTACGCTGCTTAAATCGTAACCATACATAGCTTGGATGAAATCTGCGGCTTCGCCAGAGTAATCACCATCATTGCTAAATACTGCACCAATTCGCACTATGCCGTCGCCCCACATCTTTTGTGCCGTTACCACTTCTCGCTCAGTAATACATTCGTCGGAATAAAGTAATGCGTTGTCGAGTGCTTTAGCTTTTAACGCCGGAACATTCGAACTAGCTGAATGCTCCATCTGCGGTTTTGCCACTGCACTGCAACCTGTCACCAACATTACTGTAGCTGCTACAAGAGTAGTTTTTGTCATTAACGTGCTTAGCTTTCTCATCGCCTGACTCCTTAGTCATTTGCAAAATAAATATGTGCTATTACCTGATTCAATTGCTTAGAGCAGTACCGCTACAACGTTGTTGCTAGAGGTTTATAAATCTGCTCTGCAGTTTATGGGTTTAATGATAGCGAGCTATGATGACGGAGACTTTTGTACAACATTAATAGAAGATTAACGGGTCATTAAAAATGCAAGAAGCACTTCAGAAGAATGGATAACAGCTATAAATTAGAGTCTATAGACTAGAGGCTATAGACTAGAGGCTATAGATTAGAGGCTTTAAATTAGAGAAAAGGGCTGTGATAGCAGCAGTGTCATCGACTTTTTCAAGAAGAAACGAATATGACACCGCCCAAGTTTGTAGAAAAGTGAAGAATGCAGTTAGCCTGTGGACTGCTAGCCACAACAGAAAAGTAATAAAGACTATTGCACAGGTTGTTGGCTTTGAACCATATTACGGTTTTGCTTATGTGTTTGAGCGATGCTTTTCAATAACTGCAACTAGGGCCTGAAAAGCATTTCTATTAAAACTGATGTTTCAGAGCATTAGTGAGCGGCAAAACGCTCAGCTAGTTGCCATTTTTTGGCTCCAGAGGCTCTGATAGTACCTCTAAGACAGTAAAAGCATTTTTACCTAGACGCGTTTTATCATTCGCCATCATTACATCAATAGTAAAGTAGATGTCGTTAATTTGAGTTTTCACAACGTCGCTTGAGCTTGGGACGGCCATAGGCTGTGCCACTTCATCGCAGCCTGACATAGTGCACTGCCTGTCTGTTTGAAATGCCACGGGCTCTTCCTTGTTCGCCATAACTTCTCGCGCAACAACTGGCTTTTTATCCACGTTGGTTTTAACAATAGCTAAATAGGTAAAGCCTTGCTTTTGAGCAATTTCCGCTGCTCTGTAAAGGGCATATTGCTGTACTTTATCAGCAGGAGTTTTGTCTGTTGCCTTAAAAAGAACCTTGTATTCGTTCTCAGAAATTTTTTCGCTCGAATAGCCATAGGCAGCTTTGGAACTCGCTGACTTATAAGGGGTAGGGGCTGCTACAGGGGTCGATGAACAACCTACTATTGCAAGGCTAAACGCCACACCAACACAGGCAAGCGTCAAACGACTTTTCTTCATATTTTTTTTGTTGTTCATCTCACATATTCCTTAATACTGTGATCATTGAAATAACGACAATAGCGCAGTCCTACTTATTGCCATTAGGGCTTGATTGCGTTTTGCTTTGGGTTTTGCATCTACCGCACCCTTGTATGCGCCAAGGGTTGCGATGCCAAGCAATGTTTCAGGCTTTCCCATCATCAGTTTACATTGCCTCTTTGCTTGTGTAAGTGCAACATCTGCATGATGTTTTTGCGAAAAATAAGCATGCTCTTTCTGTGCTATATCTTTCATATTCGATTTTAAAAAAATGTTCATCTCTTTTCCTCATTATTGGCCGTGATTTATTACGCAATGGTAAGTGTGTTCACTATCCGAAAACCCGTCGCCACGTTTGAATGAGTCTGCTAAAGCTCAAGTAATTAAATGAATTTTGTGCAAGTTTAAATAAACAAAAGGCCGCAACACTGTTAAACACCAACAACAGGAGTGGAACTACCACATAGCTAACGCCCACACTATGAAGTATAGCGCCAATAGCGATGTTTAAAATGAGCCAACATACAGTGCCCACCGCAAATGCCGCTAAGCATGCAAAGACTGTAACAAAGAAACTCTTTTTAATGAGCATCAATTCACTGTTAGTGAGCTCTAAAAACGCTAAACCCTGCGCTTTTCGCTGGGTAAATGCTTCAGAGAATGCCGAGAAGATATCCGAAAACGATGGGTCGGGGTAATTCTGTTGCGTTGACTTGTTCTGTTGTGTTGACTTGTATTGTGCAGAGTGTTCAGAGGTTGCTGATGCAGCGTTAGCATTGTCACCGTTGCTCGTAACATTAGGATTCGCCTGCGCCGCGGGCGGCGTCAGGCGAAAAGGATTTTCTGTGCACAAATTGAAATTTGCTCTTCGAAAATCTGGTACAGTCATCGTATTACTTCTTACGTAAAAGTGACGTCACTAACATTCCTGCTGCGAATGCGATACCCGCTGTCGCTACTGGGTTTTCAATGGCATATTTACGTACGTTTGACGCCTGCCATTTCTGCTGCGCCAGACGCTTTCTCGCTGACATGTTCTCTGCAGACGATGTAGCAGTGCGACGAATGTTTTCCTCCGCAATGCCTGCACTGTCTGCTAACTTGTCTACTGACGCATGAAGAGAATCTTTCAGTTGATCCGTTACTGGGTGACTCGGCTCAGCCACGCTGTTTGTATCGTTATGTTTAGCTGTTTGCGATTTAACTGAAGCTTGTGTAGCCATAATACTCTCCTTAATATTTTAGGTTCATATAGGTAGCTGCAACTGATATACCAAATTATTATCTTACTGTTTTATATGATTTATTTTTATTTTACTATTGTTGCGTGAGGTGCTTATGTGCAAGTCTCACACACTGTTGTGTCTTACGTCTGTAATATTTTCTTGCTCTTGATGATGCGCTGCTCAACCTCCGACATTCGGTACAGGTTGGCAGCGAAATAATTAACTTTTCAGCCCACTACCGAGGCTAAATCGTCTTTAGTGACAGGTTTGAGCAGTGCACTGTTGATCCCTATAGTTGTCATCGTTTCGGAGTCCGCTTCGTGGCCGCTTACAATAGTAAGGATGGCATCTGGTAGCTTTTTCTTGAGCTCACTCGCTAAGTCGTAACCGTTATAATCGGGAAGGGTAAGATCCATAAGAATGTGATCGAAACGTTGATTTTCTGCAGCCTGTAATGCTTCAGCACCGCTGTACTGAGTAGTGACCGTATGACCTAAGTGGGAAAGAAACAATTGTAGTAGCTCCGCCGCATCCTCATCGTCTTCAATCACAAGTATATGCTTATTGGCAGGCTGATCTGAATTACCTTTTGAATCAGTAGACTGGATTTTCTGCTCTGCTTGCCCATTATCTGCAAGTCCTCGATAAGCGGTTTCGTCCTCTGGAGCGTGCGGCTTGTCTATTGGCATGTCTGCAACTTGTGCCTCCACGTTGGTAAATGTTACGTGATTACCTGGCGGGAGGTATTGCGAAAGCAAGTTAGCCAGTGCAAACCGGTCAATCGGTTTTCCAATTACGTCGTTAAACCCTTCGCGAATTAACGATTCTCTTAAGCCTTTGCGGCTTGCTGCTGTGACGGCTATCACTGGGATATCCTGCCCATGTCGTCTAATCGCATGTAGGGCTTCTATGCCATTCATCACTGGCATATGAATATCCATTAAAACGAGGTCGAAGGGCTGGTTGTGTTCATCCGCCTGCAACACGGCTTCCAGTGCTTTTACGCCATTTTCAGCGTAGCTAATGTCAGCTTGAGATTGACTCACAAGGTGGCCGGTTAGACGTCGAATTTCTCGCAAGTCATCAACAATTAATACGCGTCCAGTCACGTTTAAATTGATGCTACTAGACTCGACAGGTTGAATTTGGCCTAATTCAAGATCTATACGAGGCTGTTCAGAAACATCGCCAGGGTTTATATCAAATGTAAATGTGCTGCCTTCTCCTAAACGAGACTTAACATCAATGTCGCCGCCCAGTTTAGTGACAAGCTCTTTGCAAATGGCAAGTCCAAGTCCTGCTCCGCCATGATTGGCGCGCATTACATCTTCTATTTGTTCGAAAGGCTGAAAAATATTGCTGAGCTTATCAGGCGGCATGCCGATACCTGTATCATCTACAGAAAATCGCAGCAGTGTTTGACTCGAATCTTTTTCTGACGGCTCGTCGAGAGAGATGGTAAGCGTGATACTGCCCTTGTCGGTAAATTTCACGGCATTCGAAATAAGGTTCAACAATACCTGACGCAGGCGGGTAGGATCTGTGTGTATAAACTCTGGTATTTTTGTTTTTGAAACAACGTTAAGGCTTAGTCCTTTGTCTTTGGCATTCAAACGCATTAATGAGTGAATGTCCGTCAAAAACGCGCTTAAGTTCACTTCCTTAATGTTGAGTTCAAGTTTCTCTGCCATTATCCGCGACATGTCTAGCAAATCATTGAGTAGGCTTAACAGGTGCTTGCCATTAGAGTGGATAATAGATAACTCTTGTTGAAAAGGGCTGTTTCTCGCATCGTCTATAAGCAGTTCGGTGTAGCCAAGAATAGAGGTGAGGGGGGTGCGCAGCTCATGCCCTAAATGCGCAAGGAACTTATCTTTGGCCTTGTTCTTTTGCTCTACTTTGTTCCGCTCAATTCGCTCGTTCTCGATGTCACGACGAACCATGGCGTATCTAATCGTGCGCATAAACCGCGGTGATTCAATTTCCGATTTTTGCAAATAGTCTGCGGCACCTGCTCGCATGACCATTTCATCCACCGTAGCATCCGATTGTCCGGTAAGTATCACCACGGGTAAATTGAACTGGTTAGATTTTAAAACACCCAATACATCAATCGCGTTCTCTGCACCCAGTAAGTAATCTAACAAACACAGGTCGAAACTTTGTGTCTTTAATGCTTCCACTGCGTCTAAGCTATTCGTCACCCACGTCAACTCAAACGTAGGTGACTCGCACTGTGCTAGATAGTCAGAGGTTAAGAAGTAATCATCTTCATCATCCTCTACCAATAAAATTTTTATTACCTCTGACATCTAGTACCTCGTTTACCGATGGGGTATTTTTGAAACTTTATTGAGTAACATGTTTGGGTTGTCAAAAATTCAACTAACCCTTATTTGTTTACTCGTGTGGTAATTCTACGAACTCTATCCAGTAACGTCCGAGCGCGCGCATTAGTTCAACCAATCCTTCAAAGTTCACTGGTTTTGTAATGTAAGATGCGCAACCTAGATCATAACCGCGTAGCATATCTTCCTCCTCTTTAGAGGTTGTGAGAATTACCACTGGGATACTGCGAAGCTTGGGGTCGTTTTTCAGTTCTTGCAGCGCCTCTCTACCGTCTTTTCTTGGCATGTTTAGATCCAGTAAAATAAGACTAGGTCGCGGTGCCGAAGCAGGATCTGTATATTTACCTTCATGACGAAGAAACTCTAATAATTCAACGCCATCTTCAACACAAAACAGATTGTTTAGAACGCGGCTTTCATTGAGCGCGTCAACCGTAAGTAAGCGGTCGTCTTCGTCATCGTCCGCCATAAGAATATTGATAGGCTGAGTTTGTTTACGCGTCATTGTGTGTTTCTCCATTATTGTTGTTAGAACCAAACGGTTCACTATTTTTGGGTATTATTATCGAGAACGTTGCCCCTTTTCCGGGAGAACTAACTGCGGTTATTTGACCGTTGTGCCGTTCTACAATACGACGACAAACGGCAAGCCCAATACCCGTACCTTTGTATTCACTTCTACCGTGAAGGCGTTGGAAAGGGGCAAATATTTTTTCAGCAAACGATTGCTCGAACCCTATACCGTTGTCTGATACGGTTATTTTTGTCCAGTCGTATTCTTCAGCAAGCAGAATGTCTTTCGTTTCTTCTTCCGTCGCGTCTCTTGCAGATATCGTTACTTCAGGTCTCACTCCCTCGCTCTGAAATTTCAGTGCGTTAGACACTAAGTTTAAAAACAGCTGCTCTAATTGCGATTTGTCACCGCGAATAGTCGGCATATCGCTAACATGTATTTGCGCAGACTTTTCATCGATAGCGATTTCCAAATCGCCCATGATGCTATCCACTACGGTGTCTAGATTAACGTCGTCAAACTCTTTACCTCGTGTGGAAACGCGAGAAAAGGCGAGAAGGTCTGAAATAAGCATGGACATCCGCTCTGCTGCATTGAGCATGCGCGCAAGATAATCTTTGCCTCGTTCGTCTATCACGTCGTTGTAGCCCGATTCTAAGCGGTTACCAAATGCCCGAATTTTTCTTAATGGTTCTTGAAGATCGTGTGACGCCACAAAGGCAAAATCTTCCAACTCTCTATTACTTCGTGCTAATTCGTCTGAATAAACACTTAACTCTTGCGTTCTATCTGCTATCCGAGATTCTAGATCTTCGTTAACAGACTCTAGATCAGCTTGGTATTTCTCATGCTCACGGGAATTTATTTTGAGCAATAAAAATACCGTAATAATCAGTAGCAGAGTCGTTGCAGAGGAAATGATCAGCGTATTAACGGAGTCCCTTCTTAGGCTCATTAAGTTGGCCAAATGCGTGCCTTGCATATCCCGTTCTGAACCGTCGATTTCTCTAAATAAGGTTTCAAACTGTTTGTAGAGTTTTATACCCTTATCACTATTCACTAAAATGACAGCTTGTTGCTCTTTCCCTTCTTTATACAGCTCAACTACTTCAATGACTTCATTGATTTTTGCTTTGGTTAAAGACAAAAGTTCTTCGATGCGGATGGACTGGTCGTTAATATCTGAAGAGAAGGAGCTTACTTCTACCTCATCCATTAATTCGCCGATTACGCTTAACGTTTCGGTGTAGTCGGTAAGATATTCTTCATCGCCAGTTAGCATATAGCCGCGCTGACCAGACTCCACGCGAAGTACAGCAACGTGAAGGCGGTTAACTGCATTGATAACACGGTTCGTAGTGAACAGCCGCGCTTCCAGAGCAGAAAGGTCATTCAATGTACTAACTACGTAAAATGAATTAGCAGTTATTACAATAATGACCAGAACAACTAAAATTATCCAACTGTATAGTGAAGACAATACTTTAGTAATCATTTACTTAATCCGAAACATTGCCACTTAACTCTGATGTCATTTCAGCAAGAGTATGGCTGCAGTCTTTAGCACTGCTTATTATTTTATCCAACGCCACCAGTGCCTTTTCAGGTGGAACGTCACCGTTTAATGCCATTTTTACTAGCTCAGCTTGCATTGATATTCTGTTTAATGGTTTGCGTGCATCATGCACATAAACACTTAGTCGAGAAAATTCTTCGCTAGTCATGCCGAATACCTCTTACTTAGTCGTCTTTACTTAAGTCACCATATGCATGAAGACGGTTGTAAAGCGTTTTCGTACTAATTCCCAGCATTTCTGCTGCGGTGGTCTTATTGCCATTCACTTTTTCCAACGTGGCATAAATTAGCTCTTTTTCCACGTCTTCAATGGTTCTACCGGCTTGAAGTGCCGGTGTCGTGCTCTGTTTTTGAGCAAATGGTGACTCAATGGTTTTTGGTAATTCAATCTCACTCTTTTCAGGGTCGCTCATAATGGCAGCGCGATGCACAAAGTGTCTTAGTTCACGCACGTTACCGGGCCAGTCGTAGGCTTGTAACGTATCGAGTTGACTATCTTCCCACTTAAATTGCGAGCCATTATCTTTATTGAATTCAGCAATAAAGGTTTTTGCTAGTAATGGAATATCTTCCTTTCTTTCACGTAGCGGAGGAATGGTGATTGGGAACACCGCAAGTCTGAAGTAGATGTCTTCGCGCAGTACTTTGCTTTGCGCAATCTCTTCCATTGTTCGGTTCGTGGCAGATACAACGCGGCAGCTCACCGGGATGGTCTTCGTTCCGCCCACACGAATAACAACCTTGTTTTCTAAAACGCGGAGTAAGTTGGGCTGCATATCAATGGGCATTTCTGTGATTTCGTCCAAAAAGAGCGTGCCGCCCTCAGCTTGTTCGAAGACACCTTCTTTACGTCCTACAGCGCCGGTAAATGCTCCTTTTTCGTGACCGAAAAGTTCGCTACCTATTAGTTCTTTTGAGAATGCACCACAGTTGGTTGCAATATAGGGGCCTTCACTTTCTGAAGCACGATGAATTGCGGCAGCCACCACTTCTTTACCTACACCGCTTTCACCAAGCAGCATTACATTTGCGCTGGTTTTACTCACTCTAGAAATCAGCTTGTAGAGCTCTTTCATAATTGGCGATTCACCAATCAGCAAGTCAAAATGTTTCTCTATTTTGTCTTGTGCAGGTGCTTTTTCTTTTGGCTTTTGACTTAATACAGCCTCTATTTCCTCCCGTTGAATTGGCTTAACGAGATAGTCGACCGTGGGGCCACACAGACCCTTTATCACGCTTTTCACAGAAGGGTGACCCGTTATCAAAGTAACGCGAGGGCGCTTAGGAAGTGCATCTAGTTCATTAAATAAGTGCGCGCCGCTTCCATCGGGTAGCATGAAATCAAGCAGTACATGGTCAAAGGTTTCTTTTTCTAACCAATCGCGGGCTTCTTTGAGTGTGGCAGCGGTAAGTACTTCGTGGCCAAGAAATTCGATGATAGTACAAGCTACTTCTGTGAACTCGGCGTCGTCATCAACTAAAAGTACGGTAAGCACGTGGATGTCCCTCTCTTCTTTCGTTTCCTATTCAGAAAAAATATGAAATAGAATCAATGTTATAGTTTTATCATACGCTATTAACAACGGAATGCTAAAGCGCATATTTAAAGTTTATTTATACGCTGCTTTAAATTGATAAGGCGTAAGCGCATCGGAAAATATCTAAACGCTTCAAGCAACCCGGAAACCTTGAACATTTGCTTAGATGCCAGGGATAGTCGGTTGCGCTACCTTCTTCTAATTTATCAACTCTTTGCGATCAGCGGTACACATCGCACTAAAGTACAGAATGTCTATATCTGTCTTTGTTTATTAGGTGATTTTATTTTACATATCAGGGGCATCTGCAAAAAGTATTCCTGTCTTCAACACACCGTCACATGCAATCGATGGCATATTTTTCGCACGATTTATCTGTCTAAAGTTGCTTGCAATTTCATTATGGCAAATCGACTAGGTGCAAGAAATGTATATTAATTAGGCGAGGAGCCCGTCTGATTAGCGCGACGTTCGCAGGTAATGTGATATCAAAGGAATTGAAGATGTGGGGAAAAACAGCTGTAAGATCAATGACCTTATACGAGTTGTTGGGGAAAATGCAGCCGCGAGCAAGACAAGATACGTTCGAGTTTGCTGAGTTTTTGGATGTGATGGAGAAAAGAGGCTTTGGACCAATGCTGGCGCTGCCATCTTTTATCGCTTGCACACCGATTGGGGCCATCCCTGGGATCCCATCTTTAGCGGGTGGGACGATTTTACTCATCGCGTTGCAAATTTTACTCGGTCGTAGGCATCCTTGGTTACCGCAAAAAGTGATGCAACTAAACTGTGACGCCGATCAGCTTCGCTACATTGTCGAAAAGGTTAAACCGTTTGCAGTGCGCGTAGACCGCTTTTTAGTTCCTCGGTGTTTTTTCATGCGCCAGCCTGTGTTTAGATCACTCATCGCATTATGCTGTGCGGGTTGCGGACTTGTAATGATTCCACTGGAGCTTATTCCCTTTATGGGGCTTATTCCCGCTTTTGCTGTTTTGATTATGGCAATAGGCATGGCCACAGACGACGGTGCTGTGGCGTTGTTTGGTGTTTCATTATCGCTATTTGGCTTTATACTAGGGTTTGAACGCCTTTCAGTCGCGCTAAGTTGATGTTCTAACTACTCAGTACACGAATCGAGCATAAAATCTGACGATGGAAGGTTCATTGTTTGATATCGTAGCTCGCCAATAAAAGCACGGGCAGCTGGTCCCAACGTATCGCCGTCTTCGAAAGACAAATAAAGGAGCGCCTTACGCAACGCTGCATTATTATCGAGGGGAAGGGGAACGAGTGTACCGTCTTCTAGCTCATCTTTAATTATTGCTATAGGCAGCCACGCAAAACCCAACCCCTGAGTAATAATATCTAATGACGTTCTAACGTGGCTTACGGTCCAGCGCTGCTCTGCACCTAACCAGCCCACATCAGCTTTACGCTCCGCGGATGAATCCCTTACCACAATTTGACGATACGCTTTTAAGTCTTCCAGTGTGAGCGTTCTATCCAATTGGTGCAATGGATGGTCGGCGTGAGCGACAGCTGCAAATTCAATTTCGCACAAGTCTTCGCTAAAGCCACTAGAAAACGCGAAAGGAGAGATGCCTAAATCAACTTTACCATTGCTCAAAAGTGAGTTTGCGCCACTGAGTACAGTTTCTTCTATCTCGATACGAAGGAGCGGGAACTCAGCAGAAACTTTCGCTAGCACGTTATAAAGCAATTCTGACGGGAAAATAATATCCACCGCTATGCGTAAAGTTGTTTCTGTGCCAGATTTAAGGCTATTGGCAACGGCCTCGAGCTTGTGCGCTTCGCTAAGCAAAAAAGAGGCACGGCGATACATAAGTTCACCTTGCGGCGAAAGCTGGACTTTACGTCCAATATTCTCAAACAATGACACTCCAATGGCGTTTTCAAGCTTTTGAACCGCGTGGTGAACGCTCGATTGACTTTTGTGAACTTCAGCAGCAGCTTGATTAAAGCCGCCTGCATCGACGACGGCTTTGAACATTCGCCATTGTTCTAACGTAGATTTCAGCATACAGCGCCTTAAAACTCTTAATTAACGCTACTTATAGCATACGCGTGGTTAAGAAGTCATTTCTGGTTTACTTGATTTATCGTGGGTACAGGGCATGTCACAACCGAAACGTTCTCATAGCCCATCTTTATAAGTTGCTCTGCAGCTAGTTTTGCTCGAACGCCCGACGCACAGTGAATATAAAGTGGCGCTGAAGCATCTTTAAACTGTTCCAGTGCCTTCATTTCGAGCACGCCGCGTGGTATGTGAAGCGCAGAAGGTACGGGCTGATTGGCAACTTCGGCACTCTCTCGTACATCAATCAGTATACCGCTATTGTTTCGGCACTCACTGGCCGCTTGCTCCGCAGATACAGTGCGTAAGTTCACGTCTATGTTTTCTATTCGAGTCTTCATGTCTATAAGCATATTTTTCCTTTTTGCCTAAACTTAGTTGAAATAAGTAAAATCTAATATATTGATGTCAGCATAATAAAACAATGTAAAATACGGCGATTCGTCGCATAAATTGGCAGGTCGGCAAAATGCCTTATACTTTAGTATAGTAAATGGCTAAATTGGTGCCGAAATACTTCACAGATAGAGAGTGCTTATGTCCGAGGATATGGTAATAGGTTCAGATGATATAATGGAACACGCTGCAGAAGCCGAGATCTTCCTTAAGCAATTCGCGAATAAAACACGCCTTATGGTGCTTTGTTCGTTGCTGAAAGAGGAAAAATCGGTAACCGAACTTCTCGAAGTTGTTAGCGTCTCGCAGCCAGTGATTTCTCAGCACCTTGCTTTATTGCGAGAATCAAAGATGGTGGCCACAAGAAGGCAAGGTCAAACTATTTACTACCGCTTAGCAGACGAGCGCGTCAAGCGTTTAATTGCTTTGATGTACGAATTTTTCTGCGAGTAATCTTCTTTATGTATCTTAAGCTACAATGTCCGCCTTCAACAACGGACATTGTAAAGTTCCTATCTAAAAATCGCCAACAATGACATTCTTCGGTTATTAATTTCCGGTTTTATTCAATTGCTCGCAAAGCATAGGCACATAGCCTTCTTCAGAAATTTTTTCACTTTCCACTTCAGGTCTATCAACCAATTCGTCGTGACTTAAATTCACTACTACGCTGTGCGCCGCCCAGTCGATACTTTCAATATCGCTAGGTAGAAGTGCGAGATGTTTGCCACCCGGAAGCCAGTTGTTAGTATCTACCACTAGCATGATTATCTTCCAGCTCTCGGTATCAATGACGAAGTTACTAATGTGGCCCACGTTATCTGTGGTTGTAGCTACTTCATATCCACCAACTTCGCCCACTGCTCTTAGGTGGTTGGTACTTTTTTTCGGGTTTTCAGTTTCAGACTCTTCAGCGCGTTGTAATTCGACCAGTTCATTTGGATGTGCGAACTCCCCCCAAGCTCCTGGTCCAATCCAATAGTATCCGTAACCAAAATATTTGAAGAGATTTTCTTCGTATTCACGTGACACAGGCTTATGTTCGTCAATAGAGGGGCTGTTTTTTAATGTATCAACTGTCATATTGATATGAACAGACTCACTATCTTCATCTAGCTGTTTGACAGATATAGGTGATATCACCACTTTGCGGCTAAGCGGTAGCCAAGTATTGGTATCTGCGACCAAATAGCGAACAGTGAAGGTTTCGTCGTCGAAAAGGATATCGCGGATGCCGCCCACTTTGTCATCAAGGGCATGTATAGAAAAGTGAGTAAGCTGGTTTGAACTAATGATCATCGTTGCGCCTCCTTTGCATGGGCTCGTTTTTCAGAATGAAATGCACAATTCACTGCACATCACTCTGTATTACTACTAAGTGTAGACAGTCCTTAATGTTTCTTCATTTTGTTCTTGTCTGAAGTTGATTGAGATCATTTGTTCAAAAACAAAAAAGCTCGCCGGAGCGAGCTTTTTAGTAATGCTGTAGCATTATGCTACATCGAATTCTTCATCAGAGTAGTCTTCATCATAGTCTGATTGGTTACTCGCACTGCTGTGAAGGGTGTAGAAGTGCTTTTTGCCCCTTGCTAATCTGACGTATTTCGCCCAGGCTTTTTCTAGGTTATTGTTAGCTTCAACTTTACCCGTAACGAATTCGACGAAATGTCTCTCATCATCACTTTCAGGCGACAATTCGCCACTTTCAAGTCCTAGCAGTGTTTTGCCGTAGTGGGTTAGAAGATCGGCTTCAGTAATACTGAAGTCACCTGATTTACGAAAACCGTATGGAAACTTCTGACGGTCAATATAAGGTTTTGCAGATTGTCGAATAGCTAAACTTTTCATGTTGTACCCAACGTAATGTTTTGTTCAGCGCACTTTTAAGATAATTAAAAACGAAGATAAAACAAAAGATTTTTCTCTTATCAATAAAAAATTTTTAACGGTATAAAATCTAACACTAAATTTAAGATTACGTTTGAATAGTATACAGAAAGTGCGAGGAGATAACCTCAATCGTGATATGCCTAAGTTTTTGAAATTAACGTAAAATGTGAGTTTTTATTTATTGGCCCTGCAACGGGCGTCGCTATTATACGAGCGTAAATGAGTTGGACGTTAAAAGTCTATGAAAATCACTGATGGGAATAATCAAAAATTCTTGTCGCTACGATGATTAAAATTCGTTTTCTATTTTGTCGCTTAAGATAATAATTGAGGTGTGTTAACAACCCAGAGAAGTCAATGAGTAAAGACTATCGTTACCAGCGTGATGAATGGGACTCGGTAGAAGAGGAAGATTTTCACGCTAAAAAGCCAAATTCCAAACGTCAAAGTACTGTAAAGGAAAAGCAGAAGCGTGACCTGCAACGCCGTGACAAACAGCGTCGCCTGCACCAAGAAGAGTATTAATTCAGCGAGTTGGTGAAATTTTAATAAAGCGTACCGTTTATAGCGGTGCGCTTCTGTGCTTTTGTGTTTACTTGCCGTATTATCTGTGTCAATTTAGACCTACTTTGATTCGGTTGTACGATAAGCATGGATATACGCTTTCTCACCACCTTTATAGAGGTGGCAAAAACTCGTCACTTTGGTAAAGCGGCTGAAAACCTTTACCTTACTCAATCTGCAGTCAGTGCGCGCATAAAGCTACTTGAAGAGTATTTTCATACCACGCTTTTTATTAGGCAACGCAACAGTATACAGCTCACTCAATCTGGTGAGAAACTTCTGCCTTACGCTAGGCAATTATGCGCAACGCTAAACGAAGCAAAACAAGAGCTCCAAATTCAATCCTCTGAATATGTTGTTTGCGGCGCAACACAGCTTGCGAGCGAGCTGTTATTGCCTCAGATGCTCAGTCACCTACACAACTCGTTTCCCGATTGGTCAGTAAAGGCTGAAGTTCTTACGTTAGATACCCTTTCGCGACAATTGCACGAAAGGGTGACGGACTTATCATTCTCCACTGAACCGTTGAAATCTGAAGAAGTAAACAGTGATGTATTGCTAGAGCAGGATTTGGCGCTATATAGAATTGGACAAGCGTCTGAGACTATTGATGCAGCAGATTTTGTGGCTATTGATTGGGGAACTAAGGCAAGAGACTGGTTGCTTACTGCTTACCCTCAACTTCGCGATGCAAAGCTAAGAACCAATTCGTTGAATCTTGCGCTCAACAATTTACAGAGCGAAGGTGGTATAGCCGTATTACCGACCAACGTTGAGAGTCAGTTACCCGGTAGTGTGAAAGTGACCAGAATTGAAACGTTAGAAAACGTATCGTTTAAGGTGTATGTGCACAGCATGAAGCAAGTCAGACGAGTGGGTCTAGCAGAGATAATAGAAAGCGTGTCTAAAGCGTGTTAACCGCTGCCAATAAATTTACCCACTGTGCCTAATTTAAAGGCATGTGAATCGCAGAATTAAAGAGAGAAACTTATGTCACAATTACATCCTTTATTGGAAAAAAACGCATTTCAACGACTAGAAGCAAGCCTTGCAACAATTAAAGCTGAAGAAAAGCTCTTCATTCTTAAAGATGAGCACGGCTGCGTAATGCTAACTACTGATGAAGAAGATGGTGTTCCGGTTTGGCCTGATGCTGAGTTAGCACTGTTGTGGGCAACCGAAGACTGGGCACACTGTGAAGCGATGGAATTAAGCACCGAAGAGTTTTTGACTAAGTGGGTGCCGGGCATGACGCAAGATGAATTAATGGTCATTGTATGTCCTGTACCTGCTGAAGAAGGAGAGGTAATTACACCAGAAGAGTTTGCTGACTACCTTTAAGATGTGATCTCAAGGGGACGGCAAAGGGTAATTATCTAGTAAGCAAATGGGGCATAAAAACGCTTGTTGGGTACAACGTATCTGGCGCTTATTGTGCCTTTAATTAGTAACCCAAGGAGGCGTTATGTTTACTGAGCAACCCACAATGAATAGTCTATTTAGCCAACTCGGTTTAGGAAGTTCAGACGAAGAAATTGCTGAATTTTTTGAAACACATCGAGGGCTGAATAAGAGCCAACATCTTCATGAAGCGCCTTATTGGAATGAAAGTCAGTCTGCATTTTTGAAAGATGCCATTATTGAAGACGCTGCGTGGGCCGAAGTGATAGACCAACTTAATGCTGAGTTGCACGAATGATGGCTCTGCGCTCATAGATTTGAACGTCAAACTAATATTTAATGCTTTGAGAGAAGGTACTAGTCGTTTTGTTGCACCCATCTGCTGATGATTTGTGGTTTCTTCCGTTAGGTGGAACGGGCGAAATTGGGATGAACCTCAATTTGTATGGTCACGATGGTCAATGGTTAATGGTTGACTGTGGGGTTTCTTTTGATGAGCCTCTCACACCTGCCTACAAAGACATCAGCCAAGAGTCTAACCAGAGTACGTTCAAAGCCACTACGCATCGCGTTGTGGCTCCAAACCCTTCATTTATTACTAAACAAAAAGAAGCACTGGCTGGCATTGTCATTACCCACGCCCATGAAGATCATGTAGGCGCAATTCCTTACCTTTGGGAACGTTTCCAAAAGCCAATTTATACTACGTCTTTTACCGCCGAAGTGTTAAGGCGAAAGCTTGCAAGGAGTAAATTGGCTAACCGTATTACCATTATTGAAGTCGACGCAGGCGATACTAAGCAAATTGGGTCTTTTAGCGTTAACTGGCTTGCCATTACTCATTCGCTTCCAGAACCCTTCGCACTAAAAATCAATACACCAGTAGGCACAGTATTGCATACAGCAGACTGGAAAATTGATGCCAACCCTATAACAGGTTTACCGTTTGACGTTAGCCTTTACAAGCGACTAGGCAACGAGAATATTCTTGCCATGGTTGGAGACTCTACCAATGCAACAAAACCGGGCTTTTCAATTTCAGAGAGAAATTGTTACGACGGCCTATTAAGCACTATCGCGCCCTTGAAGGGGAGAGTGGTGGTAGGTTGCTTTGGTAGCAATATAGCACGGCTAATTTCGCTGGCTAAAGTCGCCAAGAAAACTAAGCGTTACATGGCGCTGTACGGTCGTTCTTTAATGAACATGTACGGCATTGCCAAGCAACAGGGCATTTGGCCAGACGATTTACCGGTGACCGACCCCCAACATTTAGGTTATCTTCCCCCCCATGAAGTTTTAGCTGTAGCGACAGGCAGCCAGGGCGAGAAAAATACCGCGCTGGCGCGTTTTGCAAAAGACACTCACCCTCACCTTAGTTTAGACAAAGGGGATACTGTGCTATTTTCTTCGATAGTTATTCCCGGAAATGAAGAGAGTGTAGGCCGATTAAGTAAAGCGCTGCAGGCAAAGGGAGTAACGGTTATTCACAGTGAAGATAGCACGCTGCCAATTCATGCCAGCGGTCACCCCTGTGAAGAAGAATTAAAGCTCATGTATCATTGGGTAAAACCTACCATTGCTATTCCGGTTCACGGGGAGCATCAACACCTTCAAGCACATGCAAATATTGCTAAAGCGTGCGGTATTAAAAAGACCTATGTAGGGCAGAACGGTGATTTGTACAGGCTAGCGCCACAGCCAAGCATTCGCAGACAGGTTGTTCCAGTTGGTCGCATTCCTGTACAGCAAGAGTAAAATAAAAATATTGAAATAGCCCTAAGTGTATTTAGTCTGGCGCGCTTTTTGTAATTGTTCATATTGTATGCTTTGTGGAAATTAATTTTTATTTATCAATGCGATAGATGTGTCCTTCACGTTTTTAAAAACCTCATTTTAGAAGCTGCCCAAGTTTAAAACATTCTGTTACACTTGGGTTTATAATAAAAATTTAAAACGTGCGACCCATTTTTGATGAGATATTTCAACTATCTTTTACTGCTGGTTTTAGTTGTAAGCCTACAAGCGGTGGCCTCACCGCGACTGTCTAATCCCGTCTTTCAGTCTTTATCGACCAAAAATGGCCTTCCGCAAGATATCGTCAACGACATTGTTATAAACGAAGATGGCTTTGTGTGGATAGCCACAGAAGGTGGTTTGGTTCGTTGGGATGGAGTTAGAACTAAACGAATAGCAGGTCCAGACAATTCTCTTATCGACTCATCCATTTATCGACTTGCCCTTCAAGGTACTGAAGCGTTGTGGTTTAGCGTGTACGGCAGAGGAGTTTATTATCTCGATTTGGCCACTCAAGATGTGGTGCAATTAGAGCCAACGTACTACCACGATTTTGAAAGTTTTGTGCAACATGCGGAAACCTTTCATTGGCAAGATGACACGCATCTTATCATTGCACTGGCAGAAGAAGTGCATAAATTTAACACGCAAACTAAAACCCTTGAGCGAATAGCAAAGCTCCCTGAGCCGCTGTTGGGTAACAGCGAAAGCATCCGGGCGGCAATCACCGTTGAAGACACCTTACTGGTAGCCACTACATCGGGTGTGTACGTCAAAGATATCAACAATTTAGAGCAGCCTTTACGTCGACTTGATTACTTGGGTGATATTCCCGAAAACCTCGATAACGCCAATGCAAAGTTTCTACTTTTAGACGATAAGGACAGGGTGTGGATTTCAACGGTTTCGGGCGTATTTGTTGCTCAGAAACAAGACTTTCTCAAGCAGGTACAGGGCGAAAAAGAACATGTCTTTACACAGGTTCTATCTGACAGAAATGTGTGGACGTTGGTTCAGTACAAAGACGACGCTTTTTGGATGGGCACTAATAAAGGGCTATATCAGCTGAGTAAAAAAGCAGGTGGTTGGGAATACGAACACATCTTAGAACCGCATAACGGTTTCACCGAAATTTCAAACAAAAAAATTATCGCCATTGCCAAAGATGAATCTGACAACCTCTGGTTAAGTTCAGTCTATGCTGGCGCGCTGTATTTCGGTGTGAAAAGTGCGGATATTTTTGCCATCCAGAATGAACGAGCAGGTGAGGCTAGCGTTTTGACTAGCCATGTGGTGTGGTCGTTTGCTGAGACTGAGCCTAATAAAATTTGGATAGGTACAGAAAATGGGCTTAACCACTATGATTTTTCGACAAAAAAGTCTGAGAAGTATCTGTATTCAAAAAGTGAAAGAGCGATTATCGGTGAAGGAGCCGTAGACAAAATTGTTCCAACGCAAAGTGGCGAATTGTTTCTCAATACGTACAACGGAATACGGTTGTTTGATATGGAAACAGGGGAGGCTAACCGGCCAGAGGTATTAAAAGGTGGCGATGAGACCATATTTGATGCGTATGGCACGGGAATGATGCTTTCAGATAAAGGGGATTTGTACTTTATTGGCAACGAAGGTTTTTTAAAGTATGACGTGGACGAAAAAGAAATTTCTTCTTTAGAGCTGGATCCTCGTGTTTTTGACGTAAATTTTTCATTGGGTTTCTTGGGGCAGTCTCATTACCACAATGATCGATTATTTTTTGCTACCGAAGGTGGTTTGTGGTTAATCGACCCAGAGACGTTTCAGCATGAATTGGTCTATCGATTCTCAGAGCTACAGCGTGGCCGAGATCGCTCTATATCGTCGTGGGTTATCGACGATATGGGAGTGCTGTGGCTTGCATACAGTGGCGTAGGGTTGGTTGGTATAGACGCTGACACGTTTGAGCCGTTGTACAACCTAAATGGATCGAATATTTTATTATCAAACATTGTTTACGGGCTGCAAAAAGACGAAGCAGGCAATATCTGGTTTAGTTCGCACAAAGGGTTACACAATTACAATCCGTCTACCGGCCAAATCAAGAACTTTATTTACGGACGTGAGCTAAGTGTTTCTGAGTTTAACCAGGGGGCTTCGCTTAAGCTTAAGGACGGTCGACTGGCCTACGGTTCGACGAGCGGTGCTGTGGTTTTCTCTGCATCGCAATTGGAAAGCTTAGAAGTTGGAAGAAGTTTGCTAAGTAAGCAAACTGCAATAACGGAAGTCGCCGTAGACAATAGGGTCCTTAATCAGCCGCTTAAAAACCTAACTGGACACCATTTTGATCTCGATTACGAAGATTATGGGTTAACAATCCATTTTTCGTCATTAGCGATGTCAGGCATAGGAAAAATAAAGTATTACTACAAGCTGTTGAACGGTGATCGCGTCGTTACAGAAGGCGTGACTGACGATGCAAAAATAACCTTTACCAACATAGAACCGGGTGACTACGTTTTTTCTGTTGCCCCTACGCCAGGTAGTTTCGACTATAACGTGCTTCCGGCTGAAATTACGCTTTATATGCCACATGCGCCTTTGCGTTCACCGCTTGCATATACTATTTACGCAGCGCTCATCGTGAGTTTATTCGTAGCATATTTACTCTCCCGTCAACGCCAACTGTTTAGATTACAAAAAGCGCAGCAGCAGGTAACGCTATTCAGTGACGCTTTTAGACAAACTCGAGACTGGGTTTTAATTTTTGATAAAGAAAAGCGTTTAGTTGCCGCGAACCCAGCTTTTGAACAGGTGTTCGGCTTTAGTAATAAAGAGCCGTTACCCAAGCAGTTGGCACGACTTTATTTGCGTTACCCAACCTTGAATAGACACCTGTCTGGCAAATTACCGGAAATGCAGGGAGGGGATTTTTGGAAAGACGAGACCGTGATCGATGGTGCTGATGGCAAGCGCTACGACGTGCTTATTGATATAACAGCGGTAAGTGGAGAAAGTAATACTGCAGAGCATTACCTGATTGTTATTTCCGACATCACAGAACAAAAAAATGCTGAGCGCAAACTTCTGAAAATCGCGACCTACGATGGCTTAACAGGCTTGGTCAACAGAACATTGCTGCTAGACAGACTGGAGCACGCTATTGGGCTTGCCCGTCATCATGAGCATCGTGTGGCGGTGATGTTTGTTGACTTGGATAGATTTAAAGGCATTAACGACTCACTTGGGCATGATTACGGTGACAAACTGCTGCGCATTGTAGCCAACCGAATGCGAAACCTTGTGGCTGAGTCGGGCACCGTTGCGCGATTAGGTGGCGATGAATTCGTTATTGTTATTGAGGAAGTTAATGCCAATGACGACTTGAACTCATTCGTGGCCCAAATCATTGAGTCAGTAGAAACGCCTATATCGTTAGCAGAGGAAGTGCTTCGTGTTTCTTGCAGTATTGGCGTGGCGTTTTATCCCGAAGACGCCTCTGAGCCTGCTGAGCTTATCAAGCAGGCTGATGTGGCCATGTATACGGCGAAGAAGGACGCATTAAGCGGCTTTACCTACTTTACGACAGACATGAATGAACGTGCCAAAACGCGTTTACAGCTTGAAAATAAAGTAAAACGTGCCTATTCAGATGACTGCTTCTTCAATCACTACCAGCCAATTATAGATGCCAGAACTAATACCACTATTGGGGTTGAGTTACTGCTGCGAGGAAAACTGGATAACGAGCCTCTTTTCCCCGATCAGTTCATTCCGGTACTTGAAGAATTGAAGTACATAATAGAAGTTACACGACAGGCAATGCGAAGAGCGGCAGAGGATTTGTCGTCCTGGTATAGCCAAGGCTTCACGGGGTTTGTTTCTATTAACCTATCTGCACTTCACTTCAAAACCGAATTCGACTTAACCGGTGTGCTAACCCTGCTTGATGAGTTCAACCTACCCAAAGAAGCGTTTCGATTCGAGATTACCGAAGGCGTATTGATGGATGACAGTGATAATGCGTTAAGACAGATTAATCGGTTTGTGAAAGAAGGCTTTGTATTAGCCCTTGACGATTTTGGTACAGGTTACTCGTCTTTAAGCTATTTAAAGCGTTATCCGTTGTCGGTATTAAAAATCGACAAGAGCTTCGTTAACGAAATGGCGCCGGGTAATGCAAACGAAGCGCTGGTAACAACAACCATTACGTTAGCGAATAACTTGAATATGAGTTGTGTTGCGGAAGGCGTTGAAACAAAAGCGCAAGCGGAAGAATTGATTGGAAAAGCGTGTTATTTCCACCAGGGCTATTTCTACGCCAAGCCTTGTACCGCTGAGGAAGTTGCACCGCTGTTATTTAAAGCGTGGTAAAACGTCGATATTTACCACGTTTTTCTAACAGATAAGACCATAAAGATTCAAAAGCCAAATCTATAAGAAAACTAAATTTAGCCTCTAAAGCCTTGTTATTCATCGCATAGAATGTAAACGCTTGTTTAAAAAGCTTGTTTTTCAATAAAAAATAGGGATTATTAGAAGTCTGTGAAATCATTGTAAAAATGAGCTACATTATAACAACATATGAGTGACTTATGCCGCTAGACATGACAGCAAACGCAAATACCACGGAAGTAATAACATCGCCATTAAGTATGTTGTACCACTGGGAACAAAGCCGTGGGAACGACGTATTTCTTACGCAGCCTATTAACGGTGAATATCACGACTACACATGGAAACAAGTCGCCGAACAAGCCAGAAAAGTGGCAGCACGTTTACGTGAATTCGATCTTTCGCAAGGCAGCCGTATAGGTATCTTTTCAAAAAACTGTGCTGAGTGGTTTATCGCTGATCTGGGCATTATGATGGCAGGTCACGTGTCGGTACCTATTTTCTCAACAGCCGGTCCAGACACGGTCCAGTATGTATTGAAGCATGCTGACGTACAGCTATTGTTCGTTGGAAAACTAGATAATACTGCGGAACAAGTTGCCTCTATTCCCTCAGAATATTTAACGGTTGCATTTCCTTATCCAAACATTGCTACTAAGCAACAGTGGAAAGAATTTATGGATATCGCGCCCATAACAGACTCGCCTGTACCTGATATGGATGATTTGATGACAATCATTTATACGTCTGGCAGTACCGGTCAGCCTAAAGGGGTGGTGCACAGTTACAATACGGCTTGTTGGGCAGCGCGTCGCTCACTCGATCAATTGGGTATTAACCAAAACGATCGCACAATGAGCTACTTACCTCTTGCGCATATTACAGAGCGTGTACTGGTCGAGCTTTCAAGCTACTACAGTGGTGGCAAAATTCACTTTGTAGAAGATTTAACTACCTTCCAACGGGATGTAGGTCACTGTCAGCCAACGCTATTTATTTCGGTACCGCGTTTATGGACAAAGTTCCAGATGGGCGTGTTAGCGAAAATGCCGCAGAAGAAACTGGATACGCTGCTTAAAATTCCAATTTTGAACAAAATTGTAGCGAAGAAAATTCGCGATGGCTTGGGCATTAATAACGCACGTTTGTGGGCAAGCGGTTCGGCGCCACTTGCTCCAGCAGTCATTGAATGGTTCGCGAAAATTGGTATCTACATTTCTGAGGGATGGGGAATGACCGAGAACAGTGCTTATGGCACCGGCAGTGTACCTTTCCGTCATGATAAAATCGGCTGTATCGGCAAGCCATACGACGGCGTAGAGATTCGCACGTCAGAAGAAGGTGAGATTCAAGTTAAGTCGCCGTGCAACATGCTGGAATACTACTTGGAACCACAAAAAACGGCTGAAGTCTTTACTGAAGATGGTTATCTGCGCACTGGTGATAAAGGGGTCATTGATGCTGATGGCTACGTTAAAATTACTGGTCGTTTAAAAGATATCTTTAAAACCGCGAAGGGTAAGTATGTTACGCCAGCACCGATTGAAGCAAAATTCATGGAAAACCCTATTGTTGAGCAAGTGTGCGTAACGGGGACTAATTTGCCTCAACCTGTGGCTTTGCTAGTGCTTAGTGAAGACGCGCAGAAAAAAGACAGAGCGGGCATTGAAGCAAGCCTTAAGAAAACGTTCGAAGCTATCAACGCAAAACTGGAAAGCCATCAAGTTATGGATCGCGTTATCATTATGAAAAACGAATGGAGCATCGAAAACGACTTGCTGACTCCGACGCTCAAAGTAAAGCGTCATGTTTTAGAAGACCGCTTTGTTGATATTATCCAAGGCAGCTATCGCGACAAATTAGTTTGGGTTGACGCGTAAAATCCTCGTTGAGTCTTTTGCTTTGGAAATAATTGAAAAAGCTCTGTCCATGACAGAGCTTTTTGTTATGAGCAGGAGGCGCAATAAACATTGAAACTGTGTTGGGCTATAAGCACTACAGCGGCGCTAAATCGCGTCAAACGAAACGCAATGGTCGATTTAAGATGGGTAGCGAGAGCGTAACCCTTCATATACTAAGTCGCTAAACTCTGGCTTCGTTAAATCTAGGGCATCCATTACTTCTACTAGGTGCTCGTTGTCTTCACGACCTTCCCACACTTTTACGTAAGTGCCTTCTTTATAGCCATTATCTTGGCGGAAAAAATTGAGCACATTTTTACCTACGTACTGACGATACAGTTCGTCAGCTGACATTTCACACTGGCTTACGATGTACATGAATAGTGGCACGCTAAAGCGTTTGGCGGCGCAAAGGCCCGTCATGAGCTCTAAATTATCAAGAAGGGTCAGATTTGACGCGTCGTAGTCCTTTCCATCGAAGGTCACTAGCGTATTGCCACTAGCTAATTCAGAAGCAATAATTTTTGCAGATTCAGCGATATCGCCTTTATATTTAATAATGCAGGCACTTAGTGCAAAGTGCCAGATATCCACCAACTCCATTTGAAGCTGTGGCAAGTCTTTTTGTTGTGCTTTCCACCATTTCCAGCCGTGATGCTCAATTGCTTCAACTGACTCTACCATTGCTGCACGTAAGTATCCGTAACCAGCATTTAGCCAGTCTGGGTTTACTTTAGCGTTCATTTTATCCTGAAGAGAAAGCATAGTGGCGAGTTGTTGCGCGGTTAACATTGTTGCTCCTGACCGTGAAATTGTGTTGCGTTTCGTAAAGGCGAAATTGTACTTGAATGACGCTTCGGGAGAAACTGCTAAATTTACGGCGGCGAGAGTAAAGCGTTTCTTTTAATGTCTGCTTGCTTGTGGTGCACTTGCACCACGGCAAAACTATGACTTATTGGTCATTTTTTCTCGTTTCGTGTAAGTTGTTGATATTTAATGGTTAAAAAGTTGGCATTCAATCTGCAAAACATTAATCGTTAACAGTGCTGCTGAGTAGCGCTAACGTGAATGAGTGCCAGGCAACGCTTATTCACGTTGTTACTGAGTAGACCGTAAACCTTACCCATACAGATTTTTCGTGTCCTGAGGTCTGTGTGGGTTTTTTTTGTCTGAAAATCGCCCACACACGCTTTTTTGCACTCATTTACTGCGCCAGATCTCTCAATCACTTTGCTTAGAACTCTCCGGGTATTGATTTCGCCATGCCCCCAGTATTTGTTTTATTTTCATAAGACATTTGCTCATCTAAATTTTGGAGAAATAACTTAACTACTGAGCCCAATGCGATACACTAAATTATAAGGTCGACGATACCTGTACAGTCTTTGCACAGTATCTAAAAAGCACGTTCTACAAAGGATTTTTCGATTGCTTGCGCTATATCCCTCTAATAAATTAGAACACTTAAGTTTTCTTCTCACCACGCTTTTACGTCAGCAGCCCATGGGCGTATTTACGCCAGAAACCATCTTGGTTGAAAGCCCGGGAATGCAGCACTGGGTCAGCATGCAGCTTGCCACAGAACACGGCGTGGCAATGAATATTGATTATCCTCTACCGGTGCGCTTTATGTGGAATACAGCACGTACTGTATTAGGACAAGACAAAGTACCCAAGCAATCTCCCTATCGTCGTGAAGTACTGACATGGCGTATCGACAATATTCTCCAAGATAGCTCGCTAATGAGCACAGAAGCTTTCGAGCAAGTTAACCGGTATTGGCAAAGCGCCGGTAGTGAACAAGAGCAGGGGTTACAGCGCCTTCAGCTAGCTACCGCTCTGGCCGACGTGTACGAGCAATACTTGTTGTACCGCCCAGACTGGTTATTTAAATGGGAAGCTAACGAACGCGCTGTATTTGATGACATGGAGATATGGCAAAGCGAAATTTGGCGCATATTGGTCAAAGAGCAACCGCTGCATCCTGCACGTTTGCATCAAATGACCCTAGAGGCGTTAGGAGCGTTAGAAGCTGGTCATTTACCGAATGAGCCAACGAACAAATTGCCTAATCGTGTGATAGTGTTTGCTATTAACACCATGGCCCCGCAGCTTATCGCGTTTTTTGACGCCCTCGCGCAGCACATTGATATTCATATATTTCACCTAAACCCCAGCGTTAATTATTGGGGGGAAGCGAAAAGCAGTAGCGAACAGGCGAAGCTATTACGTTTAGAAGGGCTCAAAAAATGGATGGAAGACGATCAGTCAAACCCGCTGCTTGGCAACTTAGGTAAACAGGGCAGAGAGCTATTCAACTTACTTACTGAGCTAGATACCTTTGAGATTAGTGCGTTTGATTCACCGGATTTTGAAGAGGCTTCTAACAGTGGTGAGAACGTTCACCGTTATGGTCTACTCGAATATATTCACAACGATATATTGCAAGCCGCTCAACCGAAGCCACTTACTCATGATTTAAGAGAAAAAGACGATAGCGTTACTATCATGTGTACCCATTCCGCACTTCGCGAAGTGCAGGTATTACACGACCACTTGTTACACTGGTTATCTCAAGATAAAACGCGCACCCCATCTGATATTCTGGTGATGTGCCCGGCCATCGAAAACTACGCGCCATTTGTTGATGCTGTATTTCACAGAGTAGGCACAAAGGCTTTGGCTGGCAGAGGGCAGGTTAGGCTTCCGTGTACCATTGCAGATAGAAGCCCAATGGATGCAGAGCCGTTGATTGCGGCGTTTATGGCGCTGTTACAGCTGCCCGATAGCCGCTTTGGTGTGTCGGACATTATGGATTATCTGCAGCTAGATTCAGTGCAAAAGCGTTTCTCAGTGTCACAAGATGATATCGAGCAAATGGTGGTTTGGCTAAAACAAGCTCATATTCATTGGGGTCTTAATAGCGCCCATAAAACGGCCGTTTCAGAAGGTGTTGATCTAGACGACACTTACAGCTGGTGGTGGGGAATACGTCGATTACTTATGGGTATGCTTGCACCAGATAGTGAAGTCATAGTGAGTGACTTACTTACTATTCCCGACGTTGAAGGACAAAGTGCGCTTACGCTAGGCAAGCTTATTGACGTTGTGGCGCTGTTGGGTGAGTTTGCCCAAGTATTAACAGCCCCAAGGACGGCGGCGCAGTGGTCTAAAGCCTTAATATCGCTTAGAGATGCGTGTTTTATGCCGATAAAAGAGCAGCAGCAAAGCTGGGATCTTATTGCCAAAGTTGCTGCCGATCTTGCTGCACGATGTGAAGAGGCAGGTTATGAACACGAGCTCACCCTTCGTCAGGTGCGCGACCTGCTACTCAATCGATTCTCGTCGCCAGATGCCGGCAACCACTTTATGACCGGTCAGGTTACGGTGTGTTCTATGCTGCCAATGCGTAGCATTCCGTTTAAAAAAGTGTGCATTTTGGGGCTGAACGACAGTGAATTCCCCAGAAAATCAAGCCCGCTGGGTCTTGATTTAATGGCAGGTGCTGGCCGCCAAATCGGTGACCGCTCACGGCGTTTGGAAGACAGGTATTTATTCCTAGAAGCCATTATTTCCACCAGAGACAGCTTATATTTAAGTTACCAAGGGAACGACGTTACCAATAACAGTGAGCGACAACCCAGTCTGGTATTGGCTGAGTTCATGGATATGCTAGAAAACAGCTACGCACTGGAGTTATCAAAGTACAGCGTTAATGCGCCGCTACACCCGTTTAGTGAAGAAGGCTTTACGGGAACCTTGCCGAGCTACGAAACAGGGTGGTTACGGTTAGCTGACGCGTTACAAAAAACGAAATTAAATACCGACGAAGCAGACAATGACTCTACCAATGATGCGGATACGTCAACGTTAGCGCCATCACCTGATGCACTATCAACGCAATCGCTTCGTCTATCAGGTATTCAAGTTGCGAGAGCTTTCAAAGATCCGCTGGAGTATTTTTCTGTCCAACGGCTGGGCGTGAATCTGTCTCAATCGTTTACGCTACTTGAAAATAGCGAGCCGTTTGAAACCAATGCGCTGCTGCGCTACCAGGTGCTCGATGCTATCTTTTCGTCTGCAGAGCGCCTTGCGCCAGAGAAAGATGATGTCACCTCTCTTTCCTATAGTGAAAAAGTGATCACGTTTGCGTCGCTTAGAGGGGATATTCCCAATAACCCCGTTGCCAGAGATGAAGTTGAAATGTGGAAAGAAGGGGCGTTGGCATTGAGTCAGGCCATGGGTCCTCACGACGCGGAGCCTAAAAAAGCGCACTTTCAAGGCAAATACATCACCTTTACTTCATCGGCTTTATTCGGCAGTGACGCGCTAGTCGAGCTTTGTGCAGGCAAGATTGACGCACATCGCGCTTTGGGTTTCTTCATCTCACAATTAGTTTTTTCAAGCAGCGATGAAGAAACCAGCTACAGCAACTATCCGCTGGATATCTATTCCTGTGCTTGGGAAAAGGGCGAAACCATTTTGAAAAAGCAGCGCTTCTCCGCTTACGATCGCGAAACTGCTGTGCGTTTACTTTTGTTTATTGAACAGCTTTATATGGCAGTTTACACGGCGCCGACACCAGTTCATTTAAGTTTGTTCGGTACTTTTATGCCCGGGACCAGAAATTCAGACACTAAGCCTGTAGTGGAAAGCATAAAGCCCGAGATGTTTACCGACATTCTGCATGCGCTACTAGAGAGTGCGGACGGGACTAGTGAAACCGACAAAGCGATACTTAGCCAAGTTCAACATGCAATTGACGAGATTTGTCCGTTCACTGATAAAGACAACGCTGTAGCTAGCGAAACGACAAGTGAAAAACACCAAAAAGCAAAACAGGCGGTGGACCAAGCCGCTGCACTTTTTGACTCGATAGAGTTACAGCGATCATTAACCGACTGGCAACAAAGTAGCGGGCAGTTCAGCGCCGATATGGCAAGCAACCCTTACTTACATTGGCTGTTTCCTCAGGGCGTGAGTTGGAGCGACGTGCCGCACTTAAGTGCTTTTGTACTACTTGCTATGGTAAATAATGCGTCTCAGGAGGAGAAGCTATGAGTTACAATCCAACATCCTCTGACAATCCAATGAGCAAGCGTACTCAGCCGGAAACCGACGATCATAGCGGCACCGAAGCGCAATTACTCGATGTGGTCGCTATGCCGTTAAAAGGGCGCCATCTTATTGAGGCCAGCGCTGGTACAGGTAAAACCTTTAATATTACGCGCTTGTATCTGCGTCTATTGCTTGAAAAAAAGCTCACCGTCAAAGAAATATTGGTGATGACTTTCACCAAAGCCGCGACCGAAGAAATAAAGGGGCGCATTGCTAAAACGCTAAGAGAATCCCTTCTTATTTGGCAGCAGGCCAAAGATAATGGTAACGAAATAGACAGTGGCTGTGACCCTGTTTATCAGTATTTATTTAATAGTTGCGACACCGACGAGAGTTTGGCGCTTTTAAAAGCGGCGCAGCTAGAGCTTGATGAAGCCTCGGTGTTTACTATTCACGGCTTTTGTCAGCATGTTATTACCCAGCTAGCGTTTAACAGCGGCTTTTCCATGTCACTCAATTTAGGCAATGACACCAGCGACTTATACGTTGAAGCTTCTGAAGACTACATTCGAAAAATTAGCAAAAGTGAGGACGAGTTTAGGCTACTGGCAGAGTCAGGCTGGCATACACCAGAAAAACTGCTGCGAGAGTTTAACGCCAGCATTAAAAGTACTCTGACCCCAATATTGCTTAGTGAAGAGGATATTGAGGCGGCGTGTAAAAAGCAGCTAGATGAAGCGCCGCACACGTCTTTAGCCTACGTGAAGTCTCTACTTCAAAGCGTAGAAGACAATGAAGGGCTATTGGTAGAACAGCTCATCAAAACACCGGCCCATAAAAAAGAGCGGCCGCAGGAGTTGGCTGCACTTAAAGCTTGGTTGCGTTCTTGTGTGGATGAACAAAGTTATTATCTTCCGCCGCCCGAAGCGGAAGCCTTTGTTAAAGGTAACCGATATGCGCGAAATTCATCTGGCGTAAAAGAGATTTTAACGCCTATAAAAGATTTTGCAGGGGCGCTTAAAAAAGCATTTGGTGAAAAAGACAAAGCGCTTAGTAAGGTGCCTGTATTCAAGCTGGTGGTTGAAGCCATTGCGTTCATCAAATCCCGCGTTGAAAAGCAGAAAAAACAGCTTGGCGTTATCGACTTCGATGATCTTATTCGCATGCTCGCCGACGAAGTGGTGAAGCCAAACAATACTCTTGTGCCTGAACTTCGCAAAAAATTTCCCGTAGCGCTTATCGACGAATTCCAAGATACCGATGCAAAGCAGTACGCGATTTTAGACGCAGTTTATCCTAATCCTGAGAATGCTAACGAAAGTGCGTTATTAATGATAGGTGACCCCAAGCAGGCGATTTATCGCTTTCGCGGTGGCGATATTTTTACCTATTTAAAGGCGGGTAGGCAGGCAGATTACCGCTGGGTGATGAATACCAACTGGCGCTCGGTTGAGGGAATGGTTAAAGCCTATAATCGGTTATTTTATGGCGCGCCTGTGGCATCAAATAGACCTGCCGATGTGTTTGGTTTTGATATCAAATACAACCCAGTCGAATTTACGCCTAAAGCGGCCGCGGCAAAAACGCCACTTATCGACCCTGCCGAACAAGACAAGGTAATGAAAAGTGCTGTAACGAAACGCAGCGCAATGAACTACGTTAGCATGTGTTTGGACGATAAAGAAAACGCCCACATTATGCGTCGCAAAATGGCTCAGTGGATTGCGCAAGAGATTTACCGCTTATTGAACGAAGCGCACTTTCAAACCGCCAATGGTGGCACCGCGCCTGTTAAGCCTCAGGATATCGCTATCTTGGTGAAAGACAGGACCGAAGCTGGCGCTATCAAAAGTGTACTGCAGCAAAAAGGCTTGGCGTGCGTTTATCTAAGCGATCGCAGTAACTTATTTGCCAGTGCCGAAGCCAAAGATGTACTGCGGTTACTTAACGGTATTTGGCATGCTAACGACACCAGTAAAGTAGCGTCGAGCTTGGCGTCACCGCTTTGGGGTTATAGTGCCCAAACACTTATTGAATTGCTATACCATGAAGATGACGCGCAGTGGGATGCGGCTATCGACAAGGTATTGTCGCTGCGGGATATGTGGCTGCAAAAAGGGTGCATGAGTGTGCTGCTGTATTTAATGCAAGACAGCTATCAACCTCATGCTGACAGCGTGGAACGCGCCCTTACTAACTATCAGCATTTGGCCGAAGTGCTGGAAAAAGCTAGCACTACTCACCAGCGCCCAGAGCAGCTACTCGACTGGTTGAATAAGCAAATTCATAAGCCTGAAAGCGATGAAGAGCTTACTTTGCGCCTTGAAAGTGACAGCCAACTTATTCGACTTATTACTCAACACGGCTCGAAAGGGCTAGAGTACCCCATCGTGTTTGTTCCTTTTGCCACCGGCTACAGAGACGCCGCTAAAAACGGCAACACTACGTCGCAAATATTTACTTATTACGACGAAGAAAAACAAGATTTGCAAATGCAGCTTGGGCAGACGCCACAGGCGATAGCTCGCGTTCAAAGTGAGAGTGAAGCGGAAGACATGCGACTGGCCTATGTGGCGGTAACACGAGCTGCCCATCGCTGTTACATGGGCGTTGTACCGCTGACTAACAATGAAAGAAGCGCATTAGCACGAGCACTTGGTGTAGGCGGCGATGGCAGCAACAACGATTGGTCGAGTGTGTTAAACCGCGTTGCTGATGAAGATGCGTCCCATGCCAGCCATATCGACGGTGATGAGTTTGAGGAAGTGTATAATGGCTTTGAACAAGAAGATGAGTTACCTCAGCTAACCGCGTTGCAATTTACCGGCACGGCAAGCGAAGAATGGCGACTGTATTCATTCTCAGCAATGAGCCGTTTAACCACGGCTGGTGCTAACCAAAGCGTTGAAACAGGCACAGCAGCAGAGTCCGGCGCAACAACAGAGCCCTTGAGTCAAACCCTTCCTAATGTGCCAGTACTTCAAACCATTCGAGATGAAGAAGTGTATGCAAGTGACCCCCTTATGGGTGAGATGGGCACAATTGATGCAGACATCAATTCCTCGGCAGGTATTGAAAGTACGGTAAGTAAAAGTGATCTGCGTTTTACCCTAGAGAAAGGTGCGAGCGCAGGTAATTTACTTCACGATATTCTAGAGCACAGTGACTTTAGTGCGCCCGATTGGGAAGAAACGGGTAAGGAACTGGTTAACCGCTTCGGGTTAGATGAAAAGCGAACGCCGCTACTCTATAAATGGTTAGAAGAAGCGCTACAGACGCCTCTGTATCCCAATATGCAGCTAAGTATGAGTGATTTGCCCTTAGCGCAAACCCTGCGCGAAGCCGAATTCTATTTTCCAATGAACGACACGCAATGGACTCAGCTTCGTGAAGTACTCGCGACTCATCGAAAAAACGTGGCTGACGTTATTGGTGGCGAGATGGAAACAGCGCCTCAATTAATCACAGCTAAATTACAGGGAATGATGCACGGGTTTATTGATTTGATTTTTGAACATGACGGTCAGTTTTATGTGGCAGACTACAAATCAACCTGGCTTGGCGATACCCTTGATAGCTACACGCCAACAGCGCTGTTTCACAATAACCAGCATCACCTTTACGACCTTCAGTACTTAATTTACTGTTTGGCGCTACATCGCTATTTAAAGAATACGCTGCCTAACTACGACCCAGATATACATTTTGGTGGAGTGTATTACTTGTATCTACGAGGTATGCACCCAGAAAACGAGCGCGGGGAAGGGGTATTTTATACTGATGTTCCATCGTCTGTACTCAATCGATTAGACGGGATATTTGCGAGCAAAGGCGATGCCCAGCAAGGCAATAGTTCTTCGAATGCAGGCAGCTCTCGCCAGCCTTTGGAACAAACGTCTTCGGGTCAGCAGCAGTTTAGTTTCGATGACAAGTAGTCAACATCATAGAGGCTAAAGCAAAGGAAAATAATGAAAAGCAATCAACACTCTGTACCGTCATTTTTTGATAACTTGTTTGGCATCGAGGCGATCGACAAATTTGTCGCAAAAGAATTTGGCTTTATTGATGAACTGGAGCAAGAAGAACAGTTTATTTGGGCTGGGATCTTAGCATACTTGTCGTATATGCAGCGCAATGGCCACAGCTGTATCTATTTAAAAGACATAGCGGGTACGACGCTTTTTAAAGAGGTAGTCGCAGAACAAGAGGCAGCCTTGGCGTTTGAAACGAATGAGCATAGCAGTAATGGGGCGGCGGCTGCTTCACTGACGCTGGTTGAACAAACCGAGCAGGAAAAAGCGCCCAAAGCAGGTGTTGACGTGCCACAACTAACACCGTTACTTAGAATTTTAAAAAGCGCACTGGTTAACGAGCAGGTGGCTCAACTATTTGTCTATAGCAACGGCAAGCTGTACAGCCGTCGCTACTATGAATTTGAACAAGAAGTAGCACGCAATGTTGTAAAACGAGCTGCGCTTACGCCGTTAAGTGATGAGGCAAGCGAAAAAGTAAAGCAACTTTGGCCAGCAATCTTTCCTACCGAAACAACCGATCGGCAAGATTGGCAGCAAATAGCGGTGGCGAAAAGCCTGATGCAGCGCTTTTGCGTTATAAACGGTGGGCCAGGAACAGGTAAAACCTATACTGTATTGCGCTTATTACTGGCGCTACAGGCTTGCGATGAAAACTTAAAAATTGTGCTGGCAGCGCCTACAGGTAAAGCGCAACAGCGTATGACCGAATCTATCATGAACAGCATAGACGGGCTTCGCGGCAAGTTGAACGACACAGTACTTAACAACGTGCCTACCGATGCTGTGACGCTACATAGATTACTAGGATTGCGCGAGCACGGTGTATCGACTAAGTTCAATCAGCACAATCAATTGGCAGCAGATGTACTTATTGTCGATGAAGCAAGTATGGTCGACTTAGCGCTAATGACGCGCATAGTACGAGCGTTACCAGACCATGCACGGCTCTATTTTATCGGTGATGCAGATCAGCTTCCTGCGGTTGAGCTTGGCAACGTGTTAGAGCAGCTAGTTAGTACCGGGCCAGCATGTTTTGATGACAACGCGAATGTGCCAAATGGCACAAACAGCGCACATAGCTCACTTAGTTTAAACAGTCATGACGACGCGTTTTCTTTAGGTGGCGTGCCATCGTCAATGCGTCAGCACATCGCTACGCTGTGCCCGCATTTGCCCCTGTTACCTGTTGATGAGCAGGCAAAAAGCTATGTAGCAACTCTGCAAGCACCGCAGCGCTTCAAGGGGCAGGTGGCAAAAGTTGCAACGGCCATACAGCGAGGTGATGCAAGCGGCGCACTTACTGCAATTAATGACCAGGCTGATGCCAATGACGAAAGTGCGGGTCTTGGTTCAAATACGGCATCGCGACTACAATCCGGCGTTCATCTATGGCCAGAACTCCAGGTTAGCGGCCGTGATTTACAACAGTTGGCCAAAGAAAGCTTCTTGCCTATTTTTGACGCTGGCAGTGCCGAAGAAGCGCTTAATCGCCTGAATGTGGTTAGGTGGCTAACCCCAGTCCGCAAGGGCGGAATGGGCGTAGAAGGCCTGAATAATTTGGTGTTCGATGCTATCAAGCACAAAATCAGAAAGCGGGAAGGCCATTTCTATCAAGGTCAGCCCATTATGATTGTAAAGAATCATCATCCTCAACGACTATCAAACGGTGAGGTTGGTGTAATCTGGCCTGACAGCAAAGGAAAGCTCTATGCGTGGTTTTACCAGGATAGTCAAGCTTCGGGTCAAAACGGTTCAAGTCAGAAAGCTTCGGCAAATGCGGGAGACAGTGCTGACAAGACGCTAGCGCAAAAACAAGCGTTGCGCAGCATATCGCTATCAAGAGTACCGCAGTTTGAAACTGTGTATGCCATGACCATACATAAATCTCAAGGCTCTGAGTTTAACCATGTCGTACTTATTTTACCTAAGCCTGATAGCGAGAAAGCCGCCAATTTATTTCATCGAGGCCTAGTGTACACAGGGTTAACCCGTGCTAAAGACGGCTGCTTAATCATCTCTGACAACGCAACATTTACCCACATGGTTCAACGGGTGGATAAGCGTTATTCCGGGCTGTCTGAAGTAATTAGCCTGCACTTAGAAAGCACATCAAACGCCACCCCAGAAATCGAATAAAAGAAGATGTACTCTGCCCTCCAAATTTTGGGGCAGAGTACACTTCTGTTTGGTTATTTTACTGGCGTAAAAAGGCACAGGCCGCGTTTGTTAATATCAATTGGGGTTTTGCTGATTAGATAAATGCGGGTGGGGGCAGTTACACGCAAAATTCCGCCTTCGGCATTTAAAAACTGTGAAGGCAAAAGTACAGACGTGTCTTCACTTTCTGAATTGTCGGTCTCGGCTTTCACTGCAAAGTGTGACAAACCGCAGTGATCCAGCCAACCTAATATATTATCTGGCGTTGCCACAAAATTATCGTGCTTCAATACGCTGCTATGTAGCGTAATATTCGCACCGAAGACGGGCTTATTCTCTATCGCCATTTGCGTGTTAGGCTTTAAATGCAGACGGTATAGTCCGTGTGCTTCAGGCACAATGTCATCATTCGCATCTGTATTATTCACTAACGTAAGCATACAAAGTTTCACAGGTTAGTTTGGATGGTTTTATTTTGGTGGACTTACGGCTAGCCTGCGTTGATGTGGATCAACTGCCCTCGGGTTTACGCACTTTGTATAAAAAATTAGGTTTCTTGTGCAACAAGCATCTCACCAAGACGCTGAATAGCTTCGGTGCGCGCAGCCTGCGTACTATCAATGAAATTAAAACGCAGGCAATGTCGATACTTACCTGTTATGGTTAGCACTTAAAATTGCCACTGGCCCCGTAGATGAGCCAGTAGACCTGGTAGAAAACAAAATTAAATCGACCAAACGTCAAGGGCCGCTCAAGTGGTGGGAAGGGGCATTATTCCAGTTAATTAACCCTAAAGCATGGATGATGGCGTTAGCCAGCGTAGGCACGTTTTCACTGCCTGGCGAGCACTACACCCAATCTGGTATTGCGATTGTTACCGCTTTTGCCATGATTGGTTTTCCAAGCATCTCGCTTTGGGCAGCGGTAGGCGCAAAAATACGCGTGTGGTTGAGTTCGCCAACTCGAAGACGGCAGTTTAACCTTTCAATGGGCGCGGCCACAGCAGCCACGATATTTTTGATAGTGTAACGGTTATATTAACTGGACGCTGGCCTTTTGGGTGTAAACCGATTGGCTGGTGTCTTTCAAAATTTTACAAAAGGAGCAGGTCTTCATGGAATTGAACCAAGTTACGTTACCCGTTACCAATATGGTCGAAGCGGTGGAGTTTTACCTTACACTTGGGTTCACTCAAATTGTAGATACACCGCATTATGCCAGATTCACCTGTCCTGAAGGCTCGTCCACTTTTTCGCTCTCTTTAGAAAGCGAAAGTGCTCAAAATCACAGTGTGATCTATTTTGAACACGAGGCGCTAGACGAGTTGTATACCTCTCTTGTGGAAAAAGGTATTCGTTTTGAGCAGCCGCCAACGCAGCAGCGCTACCTTTGGAAAGAGGCCATTTTAAGAGATCCATCTGGCAACAAAATAAAGCTGTACTGGGCAGGAGAGAATAGAGTGAACCCGCCTTGGAAAGTGGAAATAAAGCAGTAGCCATTTAGATAAGCTTCAAGAAAAACCGAGATAACCAGTGACAGACTCCCAAACTAGCGTGCACTTTCGCTTAACAAAGTTAGATGCCATGCAGGCGTATACGCTAAAGCGAGAAATTGAAGGCGCTTACTTCAGTAAACGAGAAGAACTTGTAGATGAAAAAGGCTCAGGTGCGTTCATTGGCATGGTGCCTTTAAAAGAAAGCCTGTTTGACGAGCTCAATGATTACGTTATTCGCCAGCAAATTCAATATGATGACTGCGATATTTATGTTGAATCAAAAATTGCTAACGGTGATATTGCCGTGCCAAGGGTGGTAAACAAATTGCTCAAATACATCGACTGCAAGCTGACTTTCGCTTTTGCGAAGTAGTTTCAATTGAGGTGCGCTACCTAAGCGTGAACCGCCAAGGCAAGGTTGTGTCATCCCGTGCACCTAGCTTACCGGTTTGATCGTCTTTTGCGTAGTCTATGCCGATGCGAGGCGAACTAGTGATATGTTTACTAGCAATGGCATGGTTACTTTCCTCAATCCAAATCAAAGTGTTGTTCACTACAGGCTCACAATTAAGCGCAGGTGTTATCGCAAGAGCTTGTGTCAGCTTAGCTGGACCGTCACAACAGGTGTTTTTCCATGGCAAGATCCTGATGACCACGATAGGCTTCCGGTTCTGTTATCGCTTCCCCGGTTAGTACGCCGTCGACATTACTAAACAGGAAGTTACCAATGAGCGTCTTTGCTATATTGACGACATCGCTATCAGTGAAAAAAGAACGCTGCATTTTTCGTTTAGGTTTACTAATCAACAAATTAAGACGACTTCGTAATTTCGCTGTGAGATTTTAGCACTTTGCTACCGTCGTCCTGTTCAATGAGATATGCTGGGTCGCTGTCGCTAGCCTCTCGTTTTACCGACGAACCCTTAATCGTGCGCTCTACATCATTGGTAAATTTTTCTCTGATATTTCCCGTTGCACTACCGTTTCCCCATTCCCATTCTACTTCTGTGTTTACCGCATAATGTTTCATAAATATTCCCTAAGCCACTAAATCAACTATTCACTTAGTTGTTTAACGAAAAGAATAAGACCTGAGTTCAAAAAGCGGAAAAATAAGGATGGTAAAAAAGTAAAGAAAGTTTGAAACCCTAGGGCCTGTATATGGTCTCCCCCATTATTGCAAGAGTAAACATGCTGTTTTGACTAAAATGGTTTGCGTCCGTATATCCGGCTTCTCGTTGAAGTA